>JAEUQO010000439.1 GCA_016789605.1 Acidobacteriota bacterium | reverse complement strand
CAAAATGGTGGCTTCACCGCACGTTGACCGCTTGAACATCGGCCCGATTCCGACGATGAAAATCGCCTGGGATCAACCGCACGAAGGCAATTTGTTCGAGCATCTGTATGCCCGCCGGGCGTTTCAGCGCGCAGCGGCAGCTTAAAACAGACAGAGGGATAGAGAGACAGCGAGAACAGGGGACGGGCCCAATCTCTCTGTCTCTTTGTCCCTCTGTCTCTTTGTCGTTATGAAGATTCTTTACCTTACAGCCGGGGCCGCGGGGATGTATTGCGGCAGTTGTTTGCGTGACAATGCCTTGGCAACCGAATTGTTGCAGCAAGGTCACGAGGTGACGCTGTTGCCGCTTTACACGCCGACGCTGACCGACGAACCGAACGTTAGCGCCGACAAAGTCTTTTTTGGCGGCATCAGCGTATACCTCGAACAGCATTCGGCGCTGTTTCGCCATACACCGCGCTGGCTGGACAAACTGTGGGATTCGCGGTTTGCGCTCAAAGCGGCGGCCAAAAGTTCCATTGCCGTAGACCCGGCGGCCTTGGGCGAATTGACCATTTCCATGCTCAAAGGCGAGCACGGACATCAGCGCAAGGAAATTGATAAGTTGCTGGATTGGCTGGCGACCCAACAGCAACCGGATATCGTAGACCTGCAAAATTCCATGCTCAGCGGATTGGCCAAACCGCTCAAAGAATCGTTGGGGCGTCCGCTTGTCAGCACCTTGCAAGGCGAAGACCTCTTTCTCAACAACCTGCACGAACCTTACCGCGGCGAAGCCTTGCGTCTGATTCGCGAAAACGCCCGTTACATTGATGCCTTCATTGCCGTCAGCGAGTATTACGCCAATTTTATGGCGGAGTATCTGGCGATTCCGCCCGACAAAATTCACGTGGTGCGGCTGGGCATCAACTTGAAAGACTATCCGCCCAAACAGCATCACGAACATAGCGATGTGTTTCGCGTCGGTTATTTTGCTCGCATCGCGCCGGAAAAAGGGTTGCACCTGTTGGCGGATGCGTATCGGCAGTTGCGCCAGCGCGAAGATTTTGGCCCGGCACGCCTGGACGCCGCCGGGTATCTTGCGCCGGAACATCGGCCTTACCTGGAAGAAATTCAGCGCCAGATGGCGGTTGCCGGGTTAGCCGACGAGTTTCATTATCACGGCACGCTGGAACGCGATGCCAAGCTGCGCTTTTTGCAAAGCATTGATGTGCTTTCGATGCCGACGACATATGCCGAACCGAAAGGTTTGTCGGTATTGGAATCATTGGCCAGCGGAGTGCCGGTCATCCAACCGCGCTGGGGATCGTTTCCGGAAATCATCGAAATCACCCAGGGCGGTTTGTTGTGTGAGCCGAATGACAGTGCCAGCCTGGCAGACAAACTATATTCGCTCTGGAAAAACCCTGAGCTGAAAAACGATCTGGCGCGTCAGGGAGCTAACGGCGTGCGCGAACATTATTCCGCCGCGCGCATGGCAGAGCAGGCGCTGTCTGTGTATTTACGTATGCAATTGGTTGATTCGCCTTTGCCGCGCAACGGCAGAAATCCGGAATTTGCCTGACAGGCGACGCTTTTTGTTTTGTGATTAGTCCTGAGATCAACTTCTACGCCATTCTGGGAGAAGCCCCGTCTTGCTCGAAATCAAACACCTTTCCAAAAGTTACACCACGCCGCGCGGCCCATTACCCATCTTGTCAGACATCAATCTATCGTTTCGGCGCGGTGACGCCGTGGCGATGATGGGGCCATCAGGCAGCGGCAAAAGCACGTTTCTCTATACGCTGGGCGCGCTCGAACCGCCGACTTCCGGCGAAGTCGTACTGGACGGACAAAATCCGTTTGCGCTCGACGAACAAAAGCTCGCGGCCTTTCGCAATGACAAGATCGGGTTCGTGTTTCAGGATCATTGTCTGTTGCCGCAATGTTCCGTGCTCGAAAATGTGTTGACGCCGACGCTGGTGGCGCCGCCTTCCGCCGAATATGAACCGCGCGCCAAACAGTTGCTGGCGGCAGTTGGGCTGTCGGACCGTTTGACGCATCGCCCGGCGGAATTGTCCGGCGGCGAAAAGCAGCGCGTCGCCATCGCACGCGCGCTGATTCGCCAGCCGTTGTTGCTGTTGTGTGACGAACCCACGGGCAATCTGGATCGCAAATCGGCAGAAGTCGTCGCTGAACTGTTGCTCGATTTGCATCGCGAGCAACAAACCATCCTGATCGTGGTCACACACAGCGCGGAACTCGCCGCCAGGTTTCCGCTTCGCTATGAACTGATCGAACAGCAATGGCAGCGCGTGTCATGAACTCCTCAACTCTCGTACGGCAAAACCTCAAACATTTTTGGCGCACGAATCTGGCCGTGATCCTGGGCGTGGCGACGGCGGTCGCGGTGCTGGCCGGTGCGTTGTTGGTGGGTGATTCGGTGCGCGGCAGTTTGCGCGAACTGGCGTTAGCGCGCCTGGGCAATACTGATTTCGTGATCGCAGGCCAAAGCTTTTTTCGCGAAGAGCTGGCGGCTGAGCTGCAAGCGCACGACAAATTTGCCGCCAGTTTCAAAGCGGCGTGTTCACTCATCGCGCTGGAAGGCGTCGTGACTCGCGACGAAGGCGCGCGCGCAGGCGGAGTGCAGATTTACGGCGTAGACGAACGGTTCTGGCAGTTTCACGGCGTCGCCGCGCCGACGCTGGATGGCAATGACGTGCTGGTCAGTTCCGCGCTGGCGCAGGAACTCAGCGCAAAAGCGGACGATACGCTGGTGTTGCGGTTGGAAAAGCCGTCGGCGATTCCGGCGGAATCCTTGCACGGGCGCAAAGACGATTTGGGCCGCACGATCCGGTTGACGATGCGCGCCGTGTTGCCGCGCGAATCGCTGGGCGAATTTTCCCTGCGCCCGCAACAGGGAGCCGTGCGCGCGCTATTCCTGCCCCTCAAAAAGCTGCAACGAAACGTCGAACAGGAAGGCAAAGCGAATGTGATTTTGCTTTCTGCGCAAAACAGTTCATCGTCATCGGTGTCTCAGCTTGCCGCACAAATTCTGAAAGACAAATTCACGCTGGCAGATTTGGGCGTGAAACTGCGCGTGCTGGAACCGCAACGGGTGCTCTCGCTGGAAAGCGACAGTGCGGTGATTTCTGATTTGCTGGCTGAGAAAGTCAACGCAGATGCCGCAGCGGAGAATTTGCGCGTTGCGCCAATTTTGACTTATCTGGCCAATGCCATTCGTGCGGGCGAACGTTCGATTCCATATTCGCTGGTGACGGCGACGAATGAGTTGTGGCCGCAAGCCGGAGACGCCGCCGCAGAGCCACCGCGCGGGGCGATTTTGAACGAATGGGCGGCGCGCGATCTGGGCGTAAAGGTCGGCGATGAGCTGACGTTTGAGTTTTATGTGTGGCGGGAAGAAGGCACGCTGGACACGCAAAAGGCGGCCTTTCCCCTGGAACGGATCGTGCCGATACAAGGTTTGGCCGCTGACCGTGATCTGGCTCCGGAATATCCCGGCATCACCGAAGCCAAAAGCCTGGCCGATTGGGATCCGCCGTTTCCGCTGGATTTGAGTCTGGTGCGCAAAGTTGACGAGGAATACTGGGACGAATTTCGCACTACGCCGAAAGCGTTTTTGCCTTTGGCTGCCGGGCAAAAACTGTGGGCGACACGCTATGGCAAATTGACGTCCATGCGTTTGCTGCCCGCGCCGGATGCCGATCTGACAGCCTTGCGCAATCGCTTTGCGCAAAGGCTGCGCGCGTCGCTCGATCCCGTGCAAATGGGATTGCAGATTCAGGCGGTCAAAGAGCAAAGCCTGCAAGCATCACGTGGCGCGACCGACTTCGGTCAGTATTTCACTTACTTCAGCTTCTTCCTGGTGGTTTCGGCGTTACTTTTGACCACGCTCTTTTTCCGGTTGGGCATTGAACAACGTTTGCGCGAAATCGGTTTGTTGCGCGCCATTGGATTTTCGCTCAAACAAGTGCGTGGCCTGTTTCTGCGCGAAGGTGTGTTGCTGTCTACGCTTGGCAGCCTCGTTGGGATTGTCGGCGGGATCGCCTATGCCGCGCTGTTGATGCTAGGGCTGCGCACGTGGTGGGTGGGCGCGGTCGGCACGACGTTGTTGCGGTTGCATATCACACCGCCAGCCTTGCTGATCGGAGCCTTGAGCGGAATCGTCGCGGCAGTTTTGTGTATCTGGTGGACGCTGCGTTCGTTGCGCGAGGCTTCTCCGCGCAGCTTGCTCGCAGGTGTGATCGAAACCGCCCCCCCCCTCAACGACGGCGCTCGTCGTTCCTGGTTTCGCTTTGGCAAATCCCCGGCGGGCGCTGAAAGGCCGCGCCGCGTTTTCACTGCGGCGCGTTGGGCGGTTTTGTTCGGCGTGTTGGGGCTGGCGCTGTTGCTGAGCGCCGCGTTGAAACTGATCGGGCAAGTCGGCGGCTTTTTTGGCGCAGGCTTTTTGCTGCTCATCGCTGCCCTGTGTTTTTGGTCGGCGTGGTTGAAACGTGACCGGCGGCAAACGATTCACGGCGCAGGTTGGCAACCATTGTTGCAACTGGGCGTGCGCAACGCGTCGTTGCGTCCCGGGCGCAGCGTCTTGTGCATCGCCTTGATCGCGTCGGCGGCCTTTATCATTGTTTCGGTGGATGCCTTTCGCCGTGATGGCGGCGCAGCCACGCTCGACAAAAAATCAGGCAACGGCGGCTATCCGCTGCTGGCCGAAAGTTTGTTGCCGCTGGTTTACGATTTGAACAGCGCCGCGGGCAGGGAAGAGTTGAACCTGACGGATGACGTTTTGCGCAACGCGCAAGTGACGAAATTTCGTTTGCGTCCGGGTGATGACGCCAGTTGTTTGAATTTGTATGAACCGCGCAATCCGCGCATTTTGGGCGTGACGCCCGAATTCATACAGGCTGGTCGGTTTGCGTTTCAGGCTTCGCTGGCGAAAACCGAAGAGAGCAAGGCGAATCCCTGGCTGTTGCTGGAGCAGAAAAATTTCGGAGAAACGACCAGCGCTTCTTCCGGCACTCCGTATTCAGATTCCGGCATCCCGGTCATCGCCGACGCCAATTCGCTGACCTATGTGTTGCACCGCGCGTTGGGCGACACGATCACCATCACGGGGGACGATGGCGCGCCGGTCAGGCTGCGCGTCGTGGCAACGCTCAGCGATAGTTTGTTTCAAGGCGAGTTGCTGATGTCTGAGCAACATTTCAAACGAGTCTTTCCGGCGCAAGAAGGCTATCGCTTCTTTTTGCTGGACACGCCGCCGCAAAACGCCGCCGGAGTTGCCACCGCCTTGGAAGAAAAGCTTTCGGATTTTGGCTTTGACGCAACACCGACCGAAGACCGGCTGGCTAGTTTTCATCAAGTCGAGAACACTTATCTTTCGACCTTTCAGGCGCTGGGCGGGTTGGGATTGTTGCTGGGCACGTTGGGATTGGCGACGGTGCTTTTGCGCAATGTGCTTGAGCGACGGCGCGAATTGGCGTTGTTGCGCGCGGTCGGTTATCAGCCGTCGCATCTGTCGTGGATGGTGCTGGCCGAAAATTTGTTGTTGCTTGGTTGTGGTTTGCTGACCGGAACGCTGTGCGCGGTGCTGGCGATTTTGCCGGCGATGCTGGCGCGCGGCGGACGGTTCTCTTCGCTTTCGCTGGCGCTGTTGTTATTGGCGGTGCTGGTGACGGGTTTGGCCGCGTCTTTGGTGGCGGTGCGCGCGGTCGTGCGCTCGCCGCTGATCCCGGCTTTACGGTCTGAATGACATATAGGGGGAAGGAGCAGTCATGATGTCGGTTCGTAAATTTAGCCTCGGAGTTTTGTTGCTGGGTTGCACGCTCGTGCCTACTGCCAAAGGACAAGATTGGCCGCGTTGGCGCGGCGCCAATGGCGATGGTGTGGTGACGGGCTTTACCGCGCCCGCAACCTGGCCCGTCGCGCTAAAACAGAAATGGAAAATCACCGTGGGCGAAGGGCACGCTTCGCCGCTGGTGGTTGGCAAACGCGTTTACCAACACGCGCGTCAGGGCGAAAACGAAATCGTACTGGCGATTGATTTGGAAACAGGCAAGCAGCTTTGGCAGGACAGCTATCCCGTCGCTTATACGATGAATCCGGCGGCTACCGGTCACGGCAAAGGGCCGAAATCAACGCCAGTGTTTGCCAACGGCAAGCTTTACACACTGGGGATTACAGGCGTGTTGTCGTGTTATGACGTGGCCACCGGCAAGCTCAAATGGCGCAAAGACGGGTTCACGATGTTCAAAGCCAGAGCGCCGCTGTTTGGCACAGCGGCTTCGCCAATTGTGGATCGTGGGCTGGTGATTGCTTCTTTGGGCGGAAACGATCAAGGCGGCATGGTCGCATTTGACGCCGAAACCGGTGCGGAAAAATGGAAGTGGACAGGTGACGGCCCCGGTTATGCCACGCCAATTGTGGTCGAGCTTGCCGGAAAACGTCAGGTTGTCACGCAATCGCAAAAACACATCATCGGCATTTGGGCCGACAACGGCGGCTTGCTGTGGCAAATTCCGTTCGACACCGAATATGTGCAAAACATCGTCACGCCGATTCAATATCAGGACTTGCTGATTTTTTCGGGCATTAACAAAGGCGTGTTTGCCGTGCGCATCGGTTGGCGTGACAACAAATGGGTGACCGACACCGTGTGGCAAACCAAGGAAGTCTCAATGTATATGAGTTCGCCGGTATTGAGCGGCAATCTGCTGTTTGGCATGTCGCACCGCAACAAAGGACAGTTTTTCTGTCTGGATGCGGCGACCGGCAAAACGCTGTGGACGGGGGATCCGCGTCAGGGCGAAAACGCCGCAATGGTTCTGGCGGGCAATACGATTTTTTCGCTGACCAATGACGCTGATTTGCTGGTCACCAGCACGGCGGATCGCGGCGCAAAGCTGCTGAAAAAATATCACGTGGCTGACAGTCCGACCTGGGCGCATCCTGCCGTAGTTGGCAAACGCGTCGTGGTTAAAGACCTCAATGCGCTGACGCTGTGGAGTCTGGAATAAGGCGCGGCGGGCGTTGTTCTCACAAAGGAAAAGGGCAGTGAGCTGTTTGTCAGCCACTGCCCTTTTCCGTTTGATTTACGGATGTTGTTATTGGCGGGCGATCAATGTTGCGGCGACAGGGGTTACCTTGTCGGCTTTGATCGTGGTTTGTCCTTGGGCCGTTTCCACCAAGCCGAAAACCGAGACGTGCATAATCGGCGCAGTGATCAGTGAATGGCGTTGCGTTTTGGGCAATTGCTCCAGCGAAACGTGTACCAGGGTTTTGCTGCGTGCATCGAAAATGTCCAGGGCTTTGTAATCGGCACTGACCGAAACAACTTCTGCGGTCAGCACCACGCGGCGTCCGTTGAAATCAGCCGCGTGAGCGGCAAATTCTTTCCATTCCACCGGCGTATAGTCATCAGCGCCAGCCGCAACTGACGGCGTCTGGCCCAAACCCAAAATCGTCAAACAACAAAGTAAGAAAAAGCTGCGAACGAAAGTCATGAAGTTCCTCGTCAAAAAATGGATAAAAATGGTTATGAAGCTTTGTTTGCCGACTTCGTAGCCACAGCTACCGGCAAACAAAGGCGCGGAGCATAGCCGATGCCGTCCAGGTTTGGCAAATGCTGCGCGCGACCAATTCAATGACATAGACGGGAACGACAGTAACGGCGCGGCTTGCAGATGCCAGAAGCCGATGCTAAAACTGACGCGCTCCCGGTTAGAATTCAAAATTTGCCTGCGTTGAAACTTTCAATGCGGATTGGCTGTTACGGAGGACTTGTTTTGAAACGGACTGCAATTGCCGCACTCATTACCACGTTGACCCTGCTTTGTTTCTGGCCGTCGGCATCGGATGCGCAGAAAAAAGGAACAGCAAGACGCCGCCCTTTGCCAACGCCAACGCCTATGCCGACGCCTGATTTGCGTGTCGAAGTCGGCATGGTAGCGGATCAAATCAAAGCTTATTCGAGATTCATCTACATTTACGGCAAGGTCGTGAATGGTTTTGAGGTGGCCGAAGAGCAAGTCCGGCGCGGACAGATGACGACGACGGCGGCTGCGCGCAACCGCGAAAGCAAGGAAGCGTTGTATCGGCAAGTGGTGAATTTGCGCGGGGCGCTGGATGCCGTCGTGCAAAAATTCCAGGCGAATCCGCGCTTGCAGGTGCAATATTTACGGCTCTCGTCCGCAGCGGAAGCGGCATTGCAGGCTGAGCAACTGGCGGCGGCAACACGCTGGGATGAAGCTGGCAAAACGCTCACCACCGTGATTGAGCGTTTGGCCGACACAATGGTTTCGTTCCGCCAATAACGGCGCAAAAACGAAAGGGGCGAATTGGGCTCGCCCCTTTTTGTTTAAGCTTGTTTGCCGCCGGTCATTAGACAGCCGATCTCTTCCTGTTCGGCGTGCTGTGGGTCCAGCTCACCGACGACGCGCCCCTGATACATCACCAGCACCCGATCCGACAGCGACAACACTTCTTCCAGTTCCGCCGAAACCAGCAAAATCGCCGTGCCCGCATCGCGTAATTCGACCAGTTTGCGATGGATGAATTCGATCGCGCCGATGTCCACGCCGCGCGTCGGTTGCGACACCAGCAACAATTTCGGTTGCAAGTCGAATTCACGCCCGATGATCAGTTTCTGCTGGTTGCCGCCCGAAAGCGCACGCGCAGGCAATGCGGCATTGGGCGGGCGAACGTCAAAATCGCGAATGAGCCGCGCGGTTTTGTCGCTGTTGGCTTTTTCATCCAGCAAGCCCAAACCCGAAGCGACTGCCGGACGGCGATAATGCGTGCCCAGAATGGCGTTGGCCGTCAGGTTGAAATCGAGCAGCAAACCGCGCCGGTGGCGGTCTTCGGGAATGTGCGCAATGCCCAGTTCCTTGATTTGTCGCGCAGAGAGTTTGCCTAGGTCGTGATTTTGCAGATGGCAACTGCCGCCGTTGATGCGCTGTAATCCCGCCAGAACTTCGATCAATTCGGTTTGGCCGTTGCCTTCGACGCCGGCGATGCCGACGATTTCACCGGCGCGCACGTCAAACGAAACATCCTGCAATTTTGTCCCGCAGCGCAGGTTTTGCACTTTCAACACCACATCTTTGGGGTGCGCGGGCGGTTTTTCGACGCGCAGCAACACTTCACGTCCGACCATCAAGCGCGCCAGTTCCGGCGCATTGGTGTCTTGGGTGGGTTTGCCGCCGACGACCTGACCGTCGCGCATCACGGTGACGTTGTCCGACAGCGAAAGCACTTCGCTCAGTTTGTGCGTGATGATGATGATGGTTTTGCCTTGCTGGCGCATCGCGCGCAGGATTTTGAAAAACTCTTCGACTTCCTGGGGCGTCAGCACGGCGGTCGGTTCGTCGAGGATCAGAATGCGTGCGCCGCGATACAACGCCTTGAGCACTTCGACGCGTTGTTGCTGGCCGACCGAAAGGTCTTCGATCTTGGCGTGTGGATCGAGATCAAAGCCGAAATCGCGTGACAACTGACTGATGCGTTCAGCAGCCTGGCGAAAATCCACCTTGACGGCAGAGCCGGGTTCTGCGCCGAGCACGATGTTTTCCAGCACGGTCATCGGCGGCACCAACATGAAATGCTGGTGCACCATGCCCAGGCCCAAGGCAATGGCGTCGTGCGGCGAGCGAATGTCGCGCCGCGCGCCATCCACAAAAATCTCTCCTTCGTCGGCGGTGTAAAAGCCGTACAGGATTTTCATGATCGTGGATTTGCCTGCGCCGTTTTCACCGACGATGGCGTGAATGGTCTGGGCCGGAATCGAAAAGCTGATGCCTTTGTTCGCCGTCACCGCGCCAAAGCGTTTGGTGATACCACGCAATTC
The DNA here is from genome assembly GCA_016789605.1 of Acidobacteriota bacterium. Lineage (GTDB taxonomy): Bacteria > Acidobacteriota > Blastocatellia > RBC074 > RBC074 > RBC074. The sequence continues at coordinate 8,223 of JAEUQO010000439.1, read as the reverse complement.
GATGATGTTAGGTGAATTCATAGTGGATTAAGCGAGCGCGCGACGCCGAGACACGACGGCGCAACGTTTACTGGCTGACCGTTCGTTATTTGGCCATCGCGTCAGTGACTTTGATTTTTCCGGCGATGATGTCTTGCTTGGCTTGTTCGACCTTCTCGATGACGTGCTGCGGAATCAGGTGTTTGTTGTATTCGTCCAGCGCGTACCCTACGCCGTCGTTTTCCAGTCCGTAAATGTGCACGCCGCCCTGGAATTTGCCTTCGACTTCATCCTTCACAATGCTGTAAACCGCGTTGTCTATGCGTTTGAGCATGCTGGTCAGGATGAATCCGGGTTTGACCCAATTTTGATTGGCGTCAACGCCGATGGCGAATTTCTTATAGGCTTCGGCGGCGTCAAAAACGCCCAGACCGGAATTGCCCGCTGCCTGGAAGATCACATCCGCGCCTTGTTCGTATTGCGCGTTGGCCAGTTCGCGGCCTTTGCCCGGATTGTTCCAGGCGGCGTCGGTGATGCCGACGTAATTTTGCAGGATTTTGATGTTCGGATTGACGTAACGCGCGCCTTCTTCGTAACCGGTCGCGAATTTGTGAATCAGCGGAATGTCCATACCGCCGATAAAACCGAGTACGCCGGTCTTGCTGGTATAGGCGGCGATCATGCCGACCAGAAATGAGCCTTGATGCTCTTTGAACAGCAGGCTGGCGACGTTGGGTGATTCCGCCACCGAATCAATCAACACGTAATGAAGCTGGGGATAATCCTTGGCGACTTCGGTCAGGATCGGTCCCTGGGCAAAGCCTACGCCAGTGATCAGGTTGTAACCGTATTGCGAGAATGCGCGCAGCGCCGGTTCAATCGAAGTCGGGTCGCCCGGCTCAACGTCACGCAAAATGATCGGGAAATCCTTTTTGGCGAGCAGCATCCCGCTGTTGGCGGCAGCATTAAACGAGCGGTCATCTTTGCCGCCGATGTCAAAGACGATGCCGACTTTGGCTTTTTTGTCACTGGCTTCGGCAGCCAGATCGCGGGTGGCACAGCCGCAATGTAATGCCAGCAGCAAAAACGCCAGTGCGGAAAAAAGCTTTGCTCGCATTGAGATACCTTTCTCGTAAAACGTCTGTGGCCATTGGTTGGGCCGCAAACGTGGACGCGTTATGACGCCGGGATCAATTTGCTTTGCGGACGATACGCCACGGCGGCGACATCGTGGCGGGCCAACCGAGACGGGCCGCCGCATTCGAGCATCAATTGTTTCAGAAATTCGTCTTGTACCTGGCGCAAGTGCAGTACGCGGCGACCTTCGGCCATGTTGAACAGGGCAAACAGCAACGGGCCGCGATCACGCGTATACATCACACCGGCCAAGGCTGCGACGCCATCGTCCGTGCTGTGCAAGGTGCCGGTTTTGGCGACGACGCTGCCCGCAAATGTGCCGTCCATAAACCGATCGCGCAGGGTTCCCGCGTCAATGCCTGCGACCGACATCACGGCTTCAGGGTTGAGGCGGCGGGTTTCGAGCCAGCGAAAATACGCGCGCAGCAAGCGCACGGTGTCGCGCGCGGTCAGACGGTTTACTTCCAGACCAGAGCCATACGAAATGTACACGGCATTGCGCGGCAAGCCCACGCGTTCTGTCAGGAAGCGTTGCACGCCTGCCGGGCCGCCGATGTGTGTGGCCAGCACGTCGGCCATGGCGTTGACGCTGTGTGCATTCAGATATTGCACGATGTTGATGAGCTGGTCTGATTCGACAGTCAGCAGCAATTGATCGCTTCTGGTCAAAAAGCTGGCGTCTTCAACGCGCGTCGGCTGGCGAAAGGCGATACGCGCCTGGCGACGAAAGACGCCCGCCGAAACATCCGCGCGCGAATTTTCATTGCAAGTGAAATTGCCGGTGACGATCAAACCGCCACTGACGCGGCGTATGCCCAGGCGGCGCAATTCGTCACCCACGGCGCGCGCGTCCTGAATCGAAAACGACGGATCGCCGCCACTGCGCAACACCAAATCACCCTCTAATTCGCCGGTGCGCGGATTGATTGGACCAGTGGCGTAAAAATCCGTGCGAAAGCGGTGTTGCGGCCCCAGTCTATCCAACGCGGCAAACGTCGTCGCCAGTTTGACGACAGACGCTGGATTAAAGGTCAGGTTTTCATTCAACGCCGCAATTGGTTCCGCTGCATCGAGCGATTCGACGTAGATGCCGTGCATTTGCGGATTGCGACCTTCGCCGCGCAGCCGATCAACCAGACCGGTCAGCGCTTCTGGCATGCGCACAGGAGATTGCGCGCGGTAATTGTCTCCGGGAAATAGCGGTTGTTCGTTGGTCGTTGCTTGTGAACACGCGCTCAGCAACAAGACGAAGAGCAAAGGCAATCTTTTCATGATTCCGATCAACGTACTGCGAAAATCCTTCCTGTCAGGGTTTGCCAGTGGTGGTGATGGGCAATGCGGGTTTGCGTCTCAAAAATGCGGTGTTAAATTACCGGCACGCTGCGGTGAAATCAAGTTGCGACAATTTTTCCTGTGTCAGCGCAGAAACGCGCGCAGGAGCAATTCCCTGGAGTTTTATTCATGACCAAACGCCTCTCTCGTTGCCTCCTGCTCGCGCTGTGTTTTTGTCAATTCGCCTTGCCGGTGACGGCGCAATCTGGCCGAACCACCGTGGCCAGCTCGCCTGTGCCCGCGCCCGAAACGGTCTTGGGCTTCAAACCCGGAGCGGAGCGCAAACTGGCCAAATGGGATCAGTTTCTGTCGTACTTTCGCAAACTGACGCAAACCAGCGACCGCATACGGCTGGATGATTTGGGCAAAACCACGCTGGGACGTCCTTTTGTCGTCGCGACCATTTCCGCGCAGGAAAATTTGCGCCGTCTGGATGAATTCAAAGAGATTCAACGGCAACTTTCTGACCCGCGTTTGTTGACCGGCTTCACCGAAAACGGCATCAACGATTTGGTCAACGCGGGCAAAACCGTGGTGGTGATTACCTGCAGTATTCATTCGACCGAAGTCGGCGGCACTTTCACGGCGGTGGAATTAGCGCACCGGCTGGCGTCGAGCAACGATGCCGAAACCAAACAGATTCTGGAAAACGTGATTGTGTTGCTGGTGCCTTCGCTAAACCCGGACGGCACAGACATCGTGGCTGACTGGTATCAGAAAACGTTGGGAACCCCCGCGGAAGGAACTTCGCCGCCAGAGCTGTATCACTATTACACCGGCCACGATAACAACCGTGATTGGTACGCTTACACGCAAGTCGAAACGCAATTGACGGTAGACAAAATCCTCAACTCGTGGCGGCCTCAGATTTTGCACGACATTCACCAGATGGGCGGCAATGGCGCACGCCTGTTTGTGCCGCCGTATATGGAACCTTGGGAGCCGAACGTTGATCCGGCCATTACCGCAGGCGTCAATGCGTTGGGAACGGCGATGGCCTGGGAAGTGATCGCGCAAGGCAAAGGCGGCGTGGTTTTCAACACGATGTATGACGCCTGGGCGCCCGCGCGCGCCTATGCGCACTATCACGCCGGATTGCGGATTTTGTCAGAAACGGCCAGCGCGCGGTTGGCGACGCCGGTCGAAATTCCCTTCAAAAATCTGGGCGGCGGATTCAATTACGACGCCAAAGTTTCTTCGTGGAATTTCCCCAAACTCTGGCTGGGCGGGCAATGGACGTTGCGCGACATCGTCGAATATCAAACGGCAGGTGCGTGGGCGTTGCTCAATCATGCGGCGCGGCATCGCCAACTGTATTTGCGCAACTTTTACGAAGTCAGCAAACGCGCCGTTGAAGCCAAAGGGCAACCGTTCGCGATTTTGTTGCCGGAACCGGAAGTGCCGAAATCGCTGGCGGACGCCTTTAAGCGGCTGAACGACGGATTGAAACAAACGACCGGGAGCGAAAAGGAAAAACACGAACAGGGCGAAGCCTTGATTGACAAAATCACCGGCGAGCCTTCGACCAGCGAAGAGGTCGTTTACTATTTCAAAACCGAAGGCATTGATCGGCTGTTGCCGATTTTGAAACGCGGTGGCGTTGAAATTGTTCGCGCGCGCGCCGCGTTCACCGCCGATGGCAAGACCTATCCGGCTGGCACGCACATCATCTGGATGAAACAGCCGTACGGCGCTTTTGCCAAGGCCTTGCTTGAAGTGCAGCGCTATCCTGACTTGCGCGAATATCCGGGCGGGCCGCCCAAACGCCCGTATGACGTCACGGCGCACACCTTGTCCATGTTGATGAACGTCAAAACCGTATTCGTCAAAGATGCGTTCACGGTCGAAACCGCGCCCGAACCGATGTCGCTGGTGATTCAGGCGCGCGTGCGTTCGAATGCAGGCGTGCGTGTTGGCTTGTACAAAAGCCATCTGGCCGCGATGGATGAAGGCTGGACGCGCTGGGTTTTCGACCAATACAAGTTTCCGTATTTGTCTGTGCGCGACACAGACATCCGTGCCGGTGGGTTGATTGCGCGCTTCGATACGATCATCTTGCCGGATCAATCAGTTGGAGCTCTGGTTAATGGGTTGTCTGCCAACAGCTACCCGGCGGAATACGCGGGTGGATTAGGGGATGCGGGCGTCAATGCGTTGCGCGAATTTGTCGCGGCGGGCGGCACGGTCGTTACGTTCAACAACGCGTCGAACTTTGCCATTGAAAAACTCGGCGTGCCCGTGCGCAACGTGCTGAAAGGCGTCAGCGCCCGCGATTTCTATTGTCCGGGGTCATTGTTGCGCGCCGAACTCGATGCCAGCAGCCCGCTGTCATTCGGCCTGGAAAAAGAATCCGCGCTTTGGTTTGAAGCCAGCCCGGTCTTTGAAGTGACTGACCCGGCCACCGTCAAAGTCATTGCGCGCTATCCCGACAACGACAACTCTTTGCTGAGCGGCTGGATTTTGGGTGACAAGTTGTTGCGCGGCAAAGCGGCCCTGGTCGAAGCCAAACTCGGCAAAGGTCGCGTGATTCTGTTCGGCTTCCGCCCGCAATATCGTGGGCAGAGTCTGGCGACCTTCCCACTGATTTTCAATGCGATGCTGACCAGCAAAACAGAGCAGTAAGGCGAAGGGCGAGGTTGTCAGGCGGGATTACGGCTTAACGATTCGCCAGATTGCCGCAGGCGACGAACGTTAGAGCAGGATTTCTTTCGCGCCCAGGCCACGAGCGATTTCTTCGGCGCGTTCAGCCAGCGGCGGCGGCATTTTGACCGTGACCAGAAAGCCTTCGCTTTTGAGGATGGGCATTTTGGGTGGTTTGGCGCGTTTGGCTTTTTTCTGTTTGGCGGTCGAAAGCACTGCGCCCGCCATCGCGCCAATGGCTGCGCCGACGATGACCGAAAACAGCGCGTGATGGAACAAGCCGGCGATCAGCGGCAGCACCAGTGCGCCCACGAAATAGAGCGCCATTCCGCACAACAACGCCAAGGCTCCTCCCAGCAACGCTCCTGCCACTGCGCCACGCACGATCGGCGACAACGGATTGCCCAGCGCCGTCAATTTGGTCTGGCGCATTTCTTCGTCCACTTCCACGCGCAAAGTGGTGGCTTCGCTGGTGTCCACGCCAATGGCGCTCAACCGGTCCAGCAATTCGTTGACGCGGTCTTCCTTTTCATACAGCGCGACCAGCCAGATGTGTTCCCGATTTGAGTTTGAGTGATTGGGTTCGCTCGCTCGCTCAGTCATGATGATTAATCTGCCTGATGCTCCGTCGTTTTGCCACCAGGTGATTTGTTATAATCGCCCGGCTTTTTTGCCGCTGGGAGTGTAAATACTGCGTTCGCAAAGCTACTGCGAAGCGTATATGCTGTCAACCAAATGCCGCGTAAGCAGGCAAATACGGTTTGGCCGGTTTGTTAAAGGCGAAAATGAGTCTGGCGCTGGCAACCACGCGCACTCGCCCCCGATGATCGCCAGGTTGCAAGCTGAAATTTGAAATGCGTTCAGAGTCCGGCCCAGGCAAAATCAGGCTGGATGAATTTTAGGAGGCGAAATGCGAAAGTTGATCAGTTCATTTTTAGGGTTGAGCTTGCTGTTCGGCAGCGTTACGGCAAATGCGCAAACGGCGAAAAAGATTGCGCCTGCCGAAACGGCCAAGGCGGCTGCGCCGACAAACACAATCGCACCCGCAGAAAGCGAATTGCTGGGATTGTTGCCCGCATCAGATTTGATTGCCGTGGTGGATGTCGGTCGGGTGTTTAACGATTTGTTGCCGCGCCTGAGCAATCTTTCAGTCGGCGGGCTGGACAAGATGGCGCGCGAAATTGCCGAATTCACTCAACAAACCGGCATCGAACCGGCGAAAGTGCGCGGCGCGGTTCTGGGGTTGAATTTGAGCGGGCTGCAAGCCAACGGCGTTGTTATCATCAACGGCCTGGAATTGGACAACGCCAAAATCGAAGCGGCGATGAAAGTGTTCAAGGCGGAATACAAAACCGCCGATTACAAAGGCAAAACCCTTTACAGTCTGGTGTCGAAAGTGAATGCGCCCGCAGCCGGGCCGCTTTCGGTCAAAACGGATGAAACCGTGCTGGCCGCGCTGGACGGACAAAAATTGGTGCTGGGCGATGCTTCGGCGGTCAAACAGACGATTGAAATCCAAAGCGGCGGGGCCAAAGGCGGCATCGCGCCGACATTGTTGACGGCGCTGAACGAAACGCGTTCTTCGGCGCTGCTGCGTTTTGCGTTGAACATTCCTGCCGACATCAAACAGGGCGTCGCCGATCAAGGCGATCTGTTCAAATCGGTTGGCGCAATCAAAGCGGTTCTGGGCACTTTTGATATCTCCAACGATTTCAGTTTTGCCTTGGATACGGTGTTGCGCACGGCGTCTCAGAAAGATGCCACCGAACTCGAAGACGGGTTGAAGGGCCTGGTGACCTTGCTCAAAGGCATTTTCGGCGGCAATGGCGATCCGAAGACAGACATTTTCGGCCCGCTGTTTGACCAGATCAAAATCAGTTCGAAGCTGAGCGATGTTTCCTTGTCCATCGGGTTGCCGCGTTCGTTCCTGGATCAATTGACCAAGAAACCAGCGGCGGACGAGAAAAAGGCTGAAGAGAAAAAACCATAACCGCACAACGCGACGCACAACGTAATTTGACGAAAGAGTCATTGGGCTTTGATTGCTTGCTGACTCTTTTGTTTTGGCTGTTGCCGTACAAATGTTGGCAGCGATCCCAGGCAGGCGCATAACCCCAAAGGCCAATTGATGCAGAAGGCAATGTGAGGCTGTGCAAAGATTCATTCCACGACAAACGATCAAAGACAAACGATGTCGTCCGCGCCTTGTTTCAATCCGCGATGTACCAACGGAAAAAGGGCGTGGCGAGCAGCAACGTCAACAGCGCCGCAACGCCCAGACAGACGCCAAAGGGCAACGCGGTTTTCAATCCGCGCTCGCTGCGCCAGGCCAGGATGGCGCCGATAAATGCGCCACCGATAGAGGCCAGCAACAGGGAACTGAACGCGCCTTGCCAACCCAGAAATGCGCCGATGACGGCCATCAGTTTGACATCGCCCAGGCCCATGCCTTCGCTGCGGCGAATGAAAAAATAGAGCGCGCGCAACCACCAGATCGGCATGCTGCTGACCAGCGCACCGGCGCACGCACGCAACAATCCGTAATAGGCATCTTCGAAATTTTGCGGATGGTTCGGCCCCAACCAAATGACCGTTCCCGCCCAGGTGAGCGCCAGCGCCAACCCCGCCGCCATCGTGGCCAGAATCGTACGACGATAGCGTCGTTCGCTGGCTTCGTCTTCAGCGTTGTCAGCCAATTCCTGTGCGGCGTTCGGTGAAGGTTCTGCTTCAGAGCTGTTGCCAGTTGCAACCTGAGCAGATTCCACAGCATTGCCGGTTGCGGGCAATTCCGCCTCGTCTTCTTCCCAATCGAAATATTTGTCGTAAAGCCATAGGTCCAGCAAATCCAGCAACCAGAAACCCGGCGCGGCCAGCGCCAGCCAAAATCCGCCAATCCAGGCGGCGCGCGCAAAGGGAAACTCCGTCGGTGTGGTGGAAAAGATAAAGGACAGATCAAACGCGTAACTGATCGGCTGGCCCCAGCCTGCGCGTAAAGTGGCAGCCGCCAGCGCAAACACAAACGCGGGATAGATGATTACATTCGGCAGCAAGTGGTGTTTGGCATCAATGAAAATCAGCGCGATCAAGGCGCTGGCAAAGGTCATTTCCAGCAGCACATCCCAATGAGGACCGGTT
>JAEUQO010000415.1 GCA_016789605.1 Acidobacteriota bacterium | reverse complement strand
CACTGAGCTGCAATGAGTGCTGACCAGCGTCGCTAACCAGACGCCCGTGCCCGCTCAGCGCATCCAGCAAATCGCGGCTTTTCGCAATTTCAGCGTAATTGAAAGCCTGAGCCGGGTCCTGCTTGGTCGTAAACTGAAAGTCAGTCATTGCCCGATAAACGTTTTGGCGGCTGGCCAAGAAAACGCTTCTGCCATAGGCATCACTAATTTGCCGACGGTCACGTTCCGCCAGATTGATACTGACTCGCAAAGCAGCTTCTGCTTCAGCCAGTTTGCCCTGCGCTTGATAGGCCACAGCCAAGCCTTGATGAATATTGGAAAGGTAAACGCGATTGTTTGTATGGGCGATAGTGCGCAAAGCGTTTTGGTAAGCGGTAACTGCCCCTTCTGCTTTCAGCGGGTCTTTCCGGCTCTGCGGCAGAAGAAAGTCGCCCAGGGCGGTGTAGAGATCAACCTGCAAAAGTGCGCGAGCCGTTTCGTCTTTGATCGCTTCAGAACGTGTCAACGCTTCGCGCAATCGCTGGTCAGCCTCGTTCAGCTTGCCAAGCTTCCAAGATGTTAGACCGACGCGCCCGATTGCCCCAGCCATATACATATCGTTTTGGAGGCGCTCGGCGAATCGTAATCCTTCTTGTTGATAATAGAGAGCGTGCTGATAGTTTTCCGCGCGAAAGAGAGTCTCCGCAAATTGATGATAGGCTTGTGCGGCGCGGAGAGGCGTAATTTGATTTGTACGTAAAATCTTGATGGCTTCGAAATTTTTTTCGGTGGCGTGTTCGTAATCACCGCTACGTGCATAAGCTGCACCTGCGAAGCGTAAGCCGGTAATAGAAGTATCTACATCACCCAGTTTCTGTGCGATCTCAGCGCCTTTATTGCTGAAGTCTAGCGCTTGTGCCGTCTGCAACGACCCAAGATAACCGCTGGCCAAGGCGCACAACACCTGTGCTTGTAATTGGCGATGACGTAACCGTTCTGTATCGTGGAGAACGCGAAGCCCGATCTGAGCGAGAGAGTCTGAATTAGGACGGAGGTTGTAATAGCGGGTAAGCTTGTAGGCGGCGACTTCGGCGTGACATTGATCTCCGATGCGCTCTGCGTCTTGGCGAGCTTGAGAGTAGTGTTTAAAGGCGGCATCGAGAGAGCTGCGGGCAAATTCCGTATCCGCTCGCCGCAGCATCGAGCGGACGTCTTGGACTCCCTGCATCACTTGCGGACTAGCGCGTGAGGCAAACTCGGCAGCATCAATTAAATAGCGGTCGCTTTTAATCTCTTCAATCAGACTGCCAAGCTTCTTTAGTGAGCTCAATTGAGCGCTCGCGGTGGTGGTATCACCTGCGAGCGCTGATTTGAGGTATTCATCTATCAGGTTCTCAGCCACAACCTGTTTCACTGCCACAAAATTTTGGCTGATCACTTGCCGCAGCGCATTGTCATCCCCTGCGCTCAAGGCAGCCTGCACATCGCGTTGCACACCTTGATCCACGCCCGTTGGTTGACTGGCTCGCGGTTGAAGTTTGAGCAATCGGGCTTTGGCTTCGTTCGCCCACGCCGAATTGGCGTCAAGCTTCAGATAATGCTCCCACTCATCACGTGCTTTGCTGAACAATGCCATCTGTTCGTGGCAAAGCGCCAGATTGAACCACGCTTCAGCGAGACTGCCATCAATGGCCAGCGCCGACTCGTAGTTCTTGGCTGCCTTATCCAGCATCGGATAAGTCTCGTGAAGCTTACTGCGCTCGTAATACAGCGTGGCAAGATCAGAGTACAGCTTGGCATTGGCATTGGCCATTCCCAACGCCTTGGTCAACTGTTCTTCTGCCTGATCATAATTGCCAAGCAGCAAATGCAAGCGTCCCAATGCATGCCGCGCCTCAACACTTGGCTGTTGCGCCACAGCGCGTGTCAATTCAGCCAACGCATAATTGACCTGGTCGCGATCAACGCCTTCCGTGTCGGAAGTATTGCCGCGTTTACGCTCGTACGGCTGATAGCTGGAAACGCCAGTAATGCGCGCTTCAAGCGGACGGCTGTTGCGATAACCACGCTGCATCGCAAGCAATCCATTACGAACAGGCGATTGGCTGCTGGTCCAGTAATAAGCGCCTCCTCCAACAAAAAGCAGGAGCATCGCCAATGCTGGCACCCAGTACTTCGGCTGGCTCAAATAAGCACTGAGCCGAGCCACAAAGCTTGTCGCAACAGGCTGAGTTTGTGCTGTGCCCGTGGGTAATTGAGCGCGCAAGCGCGCAAATACCACGTGTTCGTCTTGCCGAGCTTGCGCAATTGCTTCCATGCCGAGCGGGAACAGATGTTCCAGTTGTCGCCGCTCATCTTCATTCTCTCCTACCGCGCAAACACGCATCAGGATTGAAAGTTGCGTCCGACACTGTTCACATGAAAAACAATGCTCGTCTATCTCTGCTTGCTCCGCCAGACTGCATTTGCCCAACACATAGGCAGCCATCAATGCCTCTGGCGGGTGATAAATGCTGTGGGGTTGATCATCCATTGGGGAGGCCCTCCTGCCTAGGCTTGCTTGCATCGTAAATTGACTGTGGGCGTTGATTCACGCTGCAATCAGGACTACCGGTTACAATGAAGAGGTCAGTAAAACTTCGATTTTCGCGATCTGCAATAACGCCGACTGTTATGATCGGACGCCTTATATGTCTGACTCTAAACGGGAAAGTGATAGGTGCGCGTGATGGACAATCAAGACTTACGGGGTTACTTATCGTCCCTAAGTCAAAAAACCTTTCAAGTACAATACTACCGATTATCAGCCATTGATCATTCGCGCGTGCGCATACTATGGATTTGTTCGCAAATAATCAAGTCGCGAAGCGCCAAGTTGAGAAAAAAGCTACTAGCAAATATCTAATGGCTGCAATCAAATTCGTGAATCACGGATTTAGCGTCTCTGGCGCTCTCAACGGCTCATCAGCGCACTTAGAAATGCGAACTTTCTTTTATTTAAGCACCCGAATGATGAATGGATAGCGGTAGGGGATGCCGTCATTTGCCTTGATGGCGGCAATAATCGTCAGGATCAATCCGGCGATCAGCACTACTGGAAGAAGCAAGAAGCCAACCAGGACAATCATCAGGATGCCGGCAATGATGATGTAAATTGTCAGGCTGATCTGAAAATTGAGGGCTTCCTTTCCTTGATCATTCACAAAGGAAGACAGGTCTTTTTTCATCATCCACCAAATCAGTGGTGCGACGATGTTGCCAAATGGGATGACATACCCAGCCAATCCCAACAGGTGACACAACATTCCCCACGATCGTTCTTCTCTTGAAATTGCTTGCATTGAAAAACCTCCGAACGAACTGGAACAGGCCAAATCGCAATCCCACGCACTACAAAAGCGGTCATGTACTGGCAGCCAGGGTTCTTTACGTGCAGCGCCGCTCAATCTGAGCAGTCATTTTTGGTGAATTTGGGCACAACGACAGCGTAAGTATGCGGCAGCGACTCTCTCATTGCAATCTTTTCATTTCAGCCTGTGATAAGCCAGTCAAATGTTGGCAACCTTGCAACCGCTTGCTACACTGCCCCCGTTATGGAAAAAGCGAGAGTTTTAATTGTGGATGACGAACAGGCGGCGCGTGTAGGTTTAAGCGAAATCATTTCCGCCTGGGGCTATGAAACGCAGACTGCTGGGGATGGGCTGGAAGCGCTCGAAATCGCCAATGAGTTTTACCCTTCAGCCGTTGTGACCGACGTGTTTATGCCACGGCTGGATGGTTTCGGATTGCTGACGCGCTTACGCGAAGAATATCCCGACACGGCCGTGATCCTGCTCACCGGACAGGGCAGCATCGAGGACGCCGTGCGAGCCGTGAAGGAAGAAGGCGCGTTTTATTATTTCGAAAAACCGATCAACACACGCCAACTCAACGTCGTGTTGCAGCGCGCAATTGAGCAAGCCGTTACGCAGCACGAAAACACGCGTTTGCGGCGGCAGTTGGGCGACTTGGGCATCTTTGGCAAATTGGTGGGCAATTCCCACGCGATGCGCCAGATTTACAATACGATCGAGCAGGTCGCGGGCTCTGCCGTTTCCGTGCTAATCACAGGAGAATCCGGCACCGGCAAAGAAGTCGTCGCGCAAACCATTCATCAACTCAGCCCACGCGCCTCCCGTCCGTTCGTACCGATCAACTGTTCTGCAATTCCTGAAACGCTGATGGAGTCTGAACTATTCGGACACGAACGTGGTGCGTTTACCGGCGCCATTGCTCGTCGCGAAGGCTGTTTCGAGCTGGCCAATACCGGCACCTTGTTTCTGGATGAAATTGCCGAAATGCCTGTGATGTTGCAGGCCAAGCTTTTGCGCGTGTTGGAAGACCGTAAAGTTCGCCGCCTGGGGGGGGCCAAAGAAACGCCGGTTGATGTCAGAATGCTGGCGGCCACCAACAAAGACCCGCACGAAGCCGTGCGGCGCGGCGAATTTCGCGAAGACCTGCTCTATCGTCTGAATGTCATTCACATCAAGTTGCCGCCCTTGCGCGAACGGCGCGAAGATTTGCCGTTGCTCGCGGAATTTATGGTGCGTGAACTGAGCGAACGCCACAATCGTCCGGCACGGCTGATTTCCTCTGAAGTGCTGGAGATTTTTGCGCGTTATCCGTGGCCCGGCAACGTGCGTGAATTGCGCAACGTCATCGAACACGCGGTCATCGTTTGCGACGGTCAAAAAATCGAAAAAGCGCACTTGTCGGCACAAATGATTGATGGTCGCCCGTTGCGCAGCGAAGACGCCATCACGCTTCCGATTCCGATTTCGCTCGACGAAGCCGAGCGGCAATTGATTCTCAAAACGCTGATCAAAACCAACAACAACAAAACCCGGGCGGCGGATTTACTACAGATCAGCTTGAAAACGCTTCATAACAAGCTGAAAGCCTACCGGGAAGAAAGCGAAGAATAAGCGCCCGTCGCCAGCCTGATCTCCAAGCCTGTTTGCCTCCTCCCATCCCCGCGCGCAGGCTTTTCAATCTTGATCGGGCCGCACATTCACGCATCCATTCGCGTTATGTCTCACAGTGCCTCACAACTCACGCTTCGTGAAGTCTTGCGTCTGCGCCCTGTCCGCACGCTTTGGCTGGCTCAGATCGTCAGTGTTTTTGGCGATATGCTGGTCTTGTTCGCCGTCCTCAGCGATGTCTCTTTCCGACTACACGCCACACCGCTACAAGTATCGCTAATCAGCGTTTTCTTCATGATCCCCTTTGCCGTAATCGGTCCGTTTGCGGGCGTGTTTGTTGATCGCTGGAATGTCAAACGAACGATGATCATCAGCGATCTGTTGCGGGCGTTGCTGGTGCTCGGCCTGGTCTTTTCCCAAGGCTTTCACCAACTGTATCTGCTGCTGTTTTTGCTCAGCACGGTCTCGACGTTTTTCGTCCCGGCACAAACCGTGGCCATTCGCACCATCGTTCCTGCCGAAGGCTTGTTGGCCACCAATGCCCTGATGCAACAAGCCTTTCAATTGACGCGCTTGATCAGTCCGGCGATTGCGACAGCGCTGTTTGAATGGCTCGGCGCAACACCGTCTTACTATTTCGACAGCTTCAGCTTTCTCTTTTCCGCACTCTTGATTTCGACCTTGCTCATCCCGCGCAAAGCGCCAACGGAAAATGCGCCGCCCGCGACAGAAAGCAAACTGCAATCACTGTTGGCCGATTTGCTCGCAGGCGCAAAATTCATTTTCACCCACGCCACGATTTCGTTCGTCATTCTGGCAATGGCGGCAGCGATGTTTGCCATCAGTTGTTTTGGCCCGTTGATCGCGGTGTATGTGCGAGATTCGCTGAATGCGGCCCCGCGCTGGTTTGGCATCATCAACGCCATGGTTGGCGTAGGCATGATTCTGGGCACCCTGTTCGTCAATAAGGTTGCGCAATCTGTTCCCAAAAGCGTGCTGGTCTTGCTGGGCTTGTTGGTGATGGGGATTTCTGTTTTCGCCCTGGCATCTATCGGCACCATTACGATGGCGGCAGTGGGAACATTTGGCATTGGCGTCGGTGTGACGTTTGTCTTTGTCTCGACGCAAACCTTGATTCAACAGGAAACTCCTGTTGAACTGGCTGGTCGCGTCAGTAGCAGCCTGATGGCGGTTTTATCGCTTTCGCAATTGGTGGGATTGGTCGTGTCCGGTTCGATGACGCAACTGATCGGCATTCGCCTGTTGTTTTTTGCCAGCGCGGTGATGCTCATGTTGTTTGCCGGCGTGGGGTATCTGCGACTGCCCAAAACACATCCGGCAACGGCCAACTAACCAGATGAACGCTGGCTGACATCCGTCCCCACAAATTCGCGCAGGTAGGTATTGCCTTTGTATTGCAATTCCTGCTGCAACCCGATTTGCGAAGTGTAATAAGCGTGCGCCACACGCTCTTTCAACTGGACAAAAAACTTCTCGGCGGCGGTTTGCGGTTCGGATTCGCGTTCAGCCATTCGCGTCAGAACGGCGATGCGCGCCGGTTCAGAAACCTTCAAAAAGCTGCGCCCGTGCAGCTGCCGCGCCAACGCTTCGACTGCTTGCAATCCTTTGCGCCAGGACGTTTGCGTTTCCGCCTCGGCTTCTGACAAGCGAAAATCCAGATATACGGCGACCTTGGCGGCGCGCGCGCCTGGCGAATGCTCATCCGTCGGAATAATCAGCTCACTCAATTCATCCACCAAAGCGAATTCCCCCGCCGTGAAAAAGCGCCGCCCACCGCGCGCAGTCTTGCGCGTCTGTGCAGATGGCGTCCATTCGGGAGCGATAACGGCGGCAGCTCCCGCCAACTTGAGCATTTCACGACGGCTGACATCTGTTTGCGACTCAGCCATCTTCCGCGCCTTCTTCCCTGCCCTCATAAATTCCCTCGCTTCAATTCTGCCGCCAGGTAATCACACGAGCGCCAGGCCAGCGCCATAATCGTCCACGTCGGATTCTGACAAGCGGCACTGACGTGACTGCTGCCATCAACGACAAACAAATTTTTGACATCGTGCGCTTGCTGGAATTGGTTCAGCACCGAAGTCTTCGGATCGTTGCCCATACGCGCCGTGCCGAGTTCGTGAATGGACCAGCCTTCGGTCAAAATTTCCCGATCCACGCTGATGATTTCTATGCCTGCGGCTTCAAACATCTCCTGTGCTGCTTCGGCCATGTCCGCGCACATCTTCTTTTCGTTGTCGCCGAATTTGTAATTGAAGCGCAAGACAGGAATGCCCCAGCGGTCTTTGCTCACCGGATCAAGTGCGACCTGGTTTTCATAGCGTGACAGCACTTCACCAAACGCGCCCATCGAAATGTAAGCGCCTGCATAATCACGCACCTTCTTTTTATAACCAGCGCCGAATCCGGGTTGGCCGATGGCTTCGCCAGGAAACATCTCGGTGCCGGAACTGCCTTCAAAACCGTAACCGCGGATGAACTTCGGATGCTTTTCTGTCAGATTGCGAAAGCGCGGCAGGTAGAATCCGCCCGGACGCCCATCATCGAGCGTACGCGGCGCGCCAATTTTCTTTTTGTAAAGTCCTGTGATGCCCGGCCCCATCACGTGCTCGCAGAAGTTGTGACCGACATGCCCGCTGGAATTCCCAATGCCCTGCGGATGAAATCGCGATTTTGACAGCAACAGCAAACGCGCCGATTCCAGCGTCGAAGCCGCCAGCACAACCGCCTTGGCTTTGGCTTCGTAATCTTTGCCCGTGACAGTATCAACAAACCGCACGCCGCGCGCGTTGCCGGTTTTGGCATCCACCAGGACTTCAGCGACGGTCGCGTTCGTGCGCAAAGTCAGATTGCCGGTCTCAAACGCCGGAAAGATCAACCCGGTCGGCGAATCAAATGCGGCGTGAATGTCGCAACCGCCTGCGCGCCGCACACACGCGCCTCTGCCAAAACAACGCATGCGATATTTGTTTTTCACCCCGTCGGTGGTCACGCCTGCGCGATACGGCGTAATCGTACGTCCCAATTTCGCCAGACTGCCGCGCAAATGCACTTCGGCTTCATTCAAACGAATGGGCCGCTGAAAAATGCTGTCGGGCAAATACGGCAGGTTTTCTTTCACGCCGGAAATGCCCAGCAGCAAATCAACCTTGTCGTAATACGGCGCGATGTCTTTGTATTCAATCGGCCAGTTTTGCCCGTATCCGTCACGTGAAGCGGCTTTGAAATCATAGTCAGACAAGCGCAGCGCCAGCCGTCCCCAGATGTTTGTTTTGCCACCCAACACGCGCGAACGCACCCAGGCGTAATTCGTCCCGGTATACGGATGATCTTTTTCATCCACAACCAGGTTTTTGCTGTAATCGGGCCCGTCCCAGCTTTGCACGTAGTTATACACGTGGCCGGCTTTCAGACCTTGTGCATAGGGCGGCTTGCGCACGGTGTATTCATTCAGCGTCAACGCAACGTGGCCGGGCGGCATATCGCCCCGGCGCGGATGTTCGTACGGCCATTCGGTAGATTTCAGCTCTTTATCAGTATCCACACGCTTGCCCGCTTCGAGCAGCAAGACTTTTAGCCCGTGCGCAGTCAGCACATACGCCGCCATTCCACCCGCAGCCCCGGAGCCGACAACAATCGC
This sequence comes from Acidobacteriota bacterium, assembly GCA_016789605.1. Lineage (GTDB taxonomy): Bacteria > Acidobacteriota > Blastocatellia > RBC074 > RBC074 > RBC074. The sequence goes on along the minus strand of JAEUQO010000415.1, from coordinate 24,955 downwards.
GTCATATGTTTTTCTCAGGTTGACCGCGCTATCCGGCGGCATTTGAGGAGCACTTTGCATGCAACATCTCCGAAAGATTCACATCATTTTCGTTTGAACAACAACGAAATCGTCATGCCAAATCCGATGGCGATCACGATCTTGCGCACGACTTTGCGATCGAGTTTGCGCGCGATGCCAGCGGCGGCGTATCCGCCCAGGATCGAACCAACCGCCATCACACAAGCCGCCGGCCAATCAATCAAACCGACCAATACAAAATAAAGCGCCGCCATCCCATTGATCACCGAACCGAAGACATTTTTCAGCCCGTTCATCTGATGAATATCTTGCAAGCCCATTACGCCCAACACCGCCAACATCAAGATGCCGATGCCTGCGCCAAAATAGCCGCCATACACAGCCACCAAAAACTGATAAAAGCCAGCGCCGATCAACCAGCTATTGGTCATCTGGTGATGCGCCAGTTCGCTGGTTTTGAGCCAGCGCTGTATTGGCTCTTGCACCATAAACAGGAGCGTGGCGAACAGGACAAGAAACGGCACTAACGCGGCAAAGGTGTTGGGGGGCGTGTATTTGAGCAGCACCCCGCCCAGCACACTGCCCAACACGCTGGGAATGAGCAGGTAAAAAAGCCGTTGCGGGATTTGCGCCATCTCGCGGCGATAGCCATACGCGCTGCTCCACGCGCCGGGCACCATGGCAAACGTGTTGGTGGCATTGGCAATCACGGGAGCGTGGCCAACCCAGATCAACGTCGGAAAGCTCACCAGTGTGCCGCCTCCCGCTACCGAATTGATCATGCCAGCAATGAATGCCGCACCGAACAGACAGACTGCCTGTAAAAGCGTCATATGAGGAGTGGGAAAATTTGTTGGGATCGCTGCGCGTACCATTGTGCAGCAAAAGCGAAAGCGGCCCGTATGGTAAACACGCGCCGCAGCAAAGTAAAACCGACAGAAACAATCAGACGCTGAATCAGCTCACACCGGTGAGCGTAGGCCAACAGAATTCTTTCTCTCGTCAGGAATATCCCGCCCAGCTAGCGGGATATATTCCATGCCGGAAGCCTTCGCGGGCAACGGCGTTGCGACCAATCAACACAATTCACATCACAGGGAGAACCGCCTTGTCACAATTCTTGTTATCGCTCCTGCTGCCATTTGTTATGGCGTTTGCATCCACGCCTGCGACACCGCCTGCCGTCGGAGAAAAAGCGCCGGATTTCACGCTCGTCTCTCAACAAGGAAAACGCGTTCAGCTATCGGCGTTGACGGCAAAAGCGCCGGTCGTGCTGGTTGTCTTGCGCGGCTATCCAGGCTATCAGTGCCCGCTGTGTAATCAGCAAGTGCACGACTTTCTGAAAAATGCACAGGGCTTTGCCGATGCCAAAGTGCAGGTTGTGCTGATCTATCCCGGCCTGCCAGACAATAATCTGGCTGCTCGCGCCAAGGAATTCACCGCTGATAAATCGTTGCCGGAAAATTTCACCTTGTTGCTCGATCCGGGCTACGAATTCACCAACCTTTACGGTCTGCGCTGGGATGCGCCGAAAGAAACCGCCTATCCGTCTACGTTTTTGCTTGATCAGAAAGGCATCGTGTTCTTTGCCAAGGTCAGCAAAACCCACGGCGGACGAACCAAAGCGGCAGAAATCCTCGACGTGCTGGCGAAAAAATAGCGGCGGCGGTGAAGCCCCCAAACGAAAATGCGCTCTGTGGCCGGTGAAATTCACTGACCGCACAGCGCATTTTGTGTTTCGCGTTGGTTTGTCGGTTATTGGCCCAGTTTGGTGGGCCAGCCGGTACGAGCCATGTAATCTGTAACGCCCATCACGAGCAGGATCAACAGCCAGAACAAACCGGAAATGATGATGACTTGCGTCAATTTGGAACTCCAGCGCACGTGCATAAAGATCAGCACGACGGCCGTCGCTTTGATCACAGCCACAGTCATGGCCACGATGATGTTGAGCGGTCCCCAAATGTGTTCCAGGTCGAATGAAGCAACCAGCACAGTGACTGCCGTCAGCACCATCAACAGGCCAAAGACGCCAAAGTAATATTTCAGTGGGACAATATGATGTTCGGAGCTATGTTCCGCCATAACCTCTCAGCACCTCCCTCGAATTAGTGTCCAGCGCCGCTGACGTGAAACCCCGTCAGATAGAGCAGCGGGAACAGGAAAATCCACACGATGTCTACGAAGTGCCAGTACAAGCCGCTGATTTCCACCGGCGAATTGTACTGTTTCGTAAAGCGGCCTTTTTGCGCCATATAGATCAAGGTGATCAGGATGCCAGCGCCGACGATCATGTGCAGCGCGTGCAGGCCGGTCATCAGGAAGTAAATCCACAAAAAGACGCGTACCGGTTGTTGCAATTCGAGCGGAATGCCGTGTGGCCCGGTAGTGCTGGGGTGATATGTGCCAAACGCCGGAAACAGATGATCATGAATTTTCGACATGTACTCGAAATACTTGATGATCAAAAAGACGAAGCACAGCGCCAGCGTCACCAGCAGGAAAAAGATAAGTTTCTTTTTCTCGCCCAATTGCGAGTAATACACCGCCATCGCCATCGTCAAACTGCTGACGATCAGCACAACCGTATTGGTACCGCCCAGCGGCACATTGAGCAGGTGGCTTCCATACAAGAAGCCTTCCGGGTAGGTCGTACGATAAATGGTGTATGCCAGAAACAGGCCGCCGAAGAACATCAACTCGGTCAGCAGAAAAATCCACATGCCGAGCGTGCCGGCCTCTTTCTGCTGCTCCATGCTGACGAAATGGTGCGCCAGTCCAGGGACGTGTGTTGCGTGTTCAGCCAAGGTAAATTCTCCTCAGAGTATTGTTGGCAGCCCCGCCCGTACGAGCGGGGCTGCGAACTATGCCGTTTGCAGCGCTTCGGCTTTGCCCGCGTTCTTGATTTCTTCGACGTGCTCGAATTCGTAAGCCTCCGTCGTGATCACGGGTTGATAAGTAAAGTTTTCCGTTGGCGGCGGCGAAGGCGTTTGCCATTCCAGACCAACTGCGCCCCAGGGATTCGCTCCTGCCGGTTTGCCATATTTGATGGACCAGGCGAAGTAAAACACCGGCATCAAGAAGCCCAGCGCCAGGATCGAAGCGCCCGCGCTCGACAAGATGTGCAGCACCTGGAATTCCGGCACATAGGAATGATAGCGACGCGGCATTCCCAGATAGCCCACCACAAATTGCGGGAAGAATGTCAGGTTGAAGCCCAGGAAGACAATCGCGGCAGAAATCCGGCCCCAGATTTCGGGATACATCTTGCCGGTGATTTTCGGCCACCAGAAGTGCAAGCCGCCCAGATAACCAATGATCGCTCCGCCCACCATCACGTAGTGGAAGTGCGCCACAACAAAGTAGGTGTCGTGCAAGTGGACGTCCAAGCCCATCGCCGCCAGAAACAATCCGGTCATACCGCCGATGGTAAACAGTCCCAGGAACGCCAGGGCGTAAATCATCGGCGTATCAAAGGAAACCGATCCTTTGTAAATCGTTGCCGTCCAGTTAAAAGTCTTGATCGCGGACGGAATCGCCACGGCGTAGGTAATCAACGAGAACACCAGACCGGCATACATTGACTGGCTGCTGGTGAACATATGGTGGCCCCACACCAGGAAGCCGAACACCGCAATCGCCAGGCTGGAAAATGCGACGAAGTGATAGCCGAACACGCGTTTGCGCGTCATATTCGCGATCAATTCGCTGACCACGCCCATCGAAGGAATGATCATGATGTACACCGCCGGGTGCGAATAGAACCAGAACATGTGCTGGAAGAGCACCGGGTCGCCGCCCAGTTTGGGATCGAAGATGCCGATTTGCAGCGTACGTTCAAAGCCAAGCGCCAACACCGTGATGGCCACGACCGGCGTGCCCAGAATCTGGATCAGGCTGGTGGCATAGTGCGCCCAAACGAAAAGCGGCAACCGGAACCAGGTCATCCCCGGCGCCCGCATCGTGTGGATCGTCACCATAAAGTTCAAGCCCGTCAGAATGGACGAGAACCCCGTGATAAAGATCGAAACGCCCGCCAACGTCACCTGTGTGTTGGAGTAAATCGAGCTGTAAGGCGGATAGAACGTCCAGCCGGTATCAATACCGCCGTTGATCATCGTCAGCATGAACATTCCGCCGCCAACGATGAAAACATACCAGCTCAACAGGTTCAGACGTGGAAAGGCGACGTCTTTTGCGCCGAGCATCAGCGGCAGCAGAAAGTTCCCCAGCACGGCAGGAATAGACGGGATCAGGAAGAAGAAGATCATGATCACGCCGTGCATGGTGAACACTTTGTTGTAAGTTTCCGCCGTCATCAAGTCGCCTTGCGGCGTCACCAGTTCGAGGCGGATCAACGTCGCGTAAATGCCACCGATGAAGAAGAACGCCGAGATCGAAAACAGATAGAGCAAACCAATCCGCTTGTGATCGAGCGTCAACAGCCACGATTTGACCGTATGACCGGCATTCAGATAATTTGTGCGTGGTTCCGCACTTTGCATTACTTCGGTTGCCATATTCGTACCCTAATTAAGTATGCCTGTTAATTCTGCTTTGCCCCGCTTTGCGGCGGTGTGGCGGGTTTTGCGGCGGGAGCGGCGGGTTTCGCCGCCGGTTGCGCTGCCGCAGCCGGAGCCGCTGTGCCACCATCGCCATCCTGTTTTCCGATTGACCGGATATAAGCAATAAGATTTGCAATTTGCTCTTCGCTCACCTGGCCCTGGAACGTTGGCATCACCGGTTGATATGTCGCGACGACTTTCGCCATCGGATTCAAGATGGATTCGCGAATGTAAGCATCATCCACTTTGACAGTCGTGCCGTTGTCCAGTTTGACGTCCGTGCCGTAAACACCGACCAACGTCGGGCCGCGTCCACCGCTCTTCTCGTAGTGGCAGGTGTTGCACGCCAGACTGGCAAACAACTTTTGTCCCGCCGCCGCAGGAGGCTCTTTCGTTCCACCACCCAACCAGGCCTGATAATCCGACGGCTCTTGCACAATAACTTTGCCGATCATCCCGGAATGCTGCGTACCGCAATACTCAGCACAGAACAGGTGATAGGTGCCGACCTTGGTGGGAACAAACCACGTCGTGGTGTAACGTCCCGGCACAACGTCCGCTTTCGTGCGGAAAGCCGGGATGAAATATGCGTGCAACACATCTTCGCTGGTCATGGTCAATTTCACGCGACGCCCCAACGGTACGTGCAATTCGTTGATTTCACGTTGTCCATCGGGATGTTGCGCACGCCACATCCATTGTTTGCCCGTCACAAAAATTTCCAGCGCGTCTTTCGGCTCCGTATACATCTGGTAATAGAGCTTCGCGCCCCAGGCGAAAATCCCCAGCGCCATAATGAAAGGAAGCACTGTCCAGGTGATTTCCAGCAGCATCGCGCCTTCGACCTGTTCAGGAATTTCACCCGCGCGCTTGCGGCGATACTTGATCATGAAAATGCCCGCCGCCAGCGCCACGCCGATGGTGAAAAAGACGGTCAGCCCCCACAGCGCCAGGTAAAACAGGTCTACCTCTTGGGCAAAGCTCGAGGCCTGCTCGGGCATAAACGGCAGTTGTAAGAAGAATGACGTTAAGAGAGTCATAGAGAAGTTCCGATCTTCCTCAGGCTTTCACGCCGGAAAACGCCGACGGGAGCACACCTGTGAGAAGGGCTCAATCCTTTGGCAGCGTGCCGGTATTGAGCGCTTGCACTGCACGTGCGGCTTCGATCTGTTTTGACTTGCGCCGCAAAAAAAGAATCAGGCCCGCCAAGGTGAAAATCGTCAGTCCGGCAAAAATCCGCATAATGCGCATCAACACCAAACTGTACGTTCCTCGGTCCGGGTCATATTGATAACAATAAAGAATGATCTGGTCTGCTAACGAGCCAATCTTGCCCCCGGATGCATCCACTACAGCCAAACGCACATCGCGCGGGGCATATTCGATACCGTAAAAATAGCGCGAAACCCTGCCCTCTGGTGTCAACACCATAATGCCGCTGGCGTGCGCATACTGTTTGGTCACTGGGTCCCAAACGAACCGGAACCCCACGGCCTTGGTCAAGGCTTGAATCGAAGCCTCGCTGCCGGTCAGAAAGTGCCATCCAGACTCAGCTCCTGGCCGATTGTATCGGTTCAGGTATTCTGTCCGTTTTGCCGCGGCCAACGCAGGCGTTTCTTTCGGATCGAAGCTGACCGTCAAATTGATAAATTCGCGGCCCGGCGTCATCGGCAAGGTTTTCAAGGTGCCCAACAAACCGGTCAGCACTTGTGTGCAAAGTTGCGGGCAATCGTAATAAACCAACGACAAGACGACCGGCTTATCCTTGAAGTATTCCGCGAGCTTCACCGTGCGGCCCGTCTCGTCTGTAAACTCAAGGTCGAGCGGGACAGGATTGTTCAGCAATTGATCAATGCCGACATCCCGCAACACCGGTGGTCGTTGACTGGCCGGTTGTGCCTGCCCCAAGCTGACTGCAAACAGAAGCAGGCAAATCCCGCGCATCGTATGCGCCAACATCACTTGCCCGTATGTTTTCACCTGGTAATTCCTACAATACATCTTGACCGTCTTACGACCGTGGCACTCAAACCTGAACGGATTTGAGCATCGAACGGCTTGTCTTAACTGCTCTTAGTGCTTGACCTCACCGCCGTGCGCGCCAGCGCCAGCCGCGGCAGCAGCCGGTTGTGCAGCAGGCGTTGCCGCTGCTGCCGGTGTCGCCGTGGCCGCAGGAGCAGCCGTCGCCGGTTTCTTGAGCGTGCGCCCCGCATTGGCATCCGCATTCAGCACTACCTTGCGAGTGGCTTCTGCGCGGCTCAATTCTGCAACCCGTTCGGCGGGCAATTCCGGCAAGCCTTTGGCAAGCAACAATTCCTTGGCGCGGGCAATCGGGATCTTCGCCACCCCGCCTTGCTTGTCCACCCATTCATAGCTGGCCGCTTTTTCGTTCACCTTCTTGTTGTATTCGACCATGTCGTCGAGCGGCAGCAACGAAGGTTTGCGCCCCGTTTCTTTGTTGTTCGGGTCAGGTTCCGGTGCGCCTTGCAGACGAGGTTCGGGCGGCAGCTTCGCCTGCCCTTGCGGCAATGAAACTTCCGTCACCGGGCCAGTCTGGTTCATTTCGTCCATCTTCTTGAAGCCATAAGTCAGCCCCTGGACGATCACGTAAACCGCAGCGGTCGAAATGCCCAGAATCAGCAAGAACATCAGGATCGGCTTTGGCTGTACGCCACTGCCTTCCACCTGGTTGTTGTTGTCGTGTCCGTGATGATCGTTATGCGTACTCATAGTGCAATGTCTCTAGGCTCAAGCGAGCTTTAGTGATGTCCCCCGGCAGCCAAGGCCTCGTGCAATTGCGGATCGTTGTACGGCAACAAGGCGCGTTGACGCAGTTGCCAGAAGAACCACCCCAGCCAGATGCCGCCCAAACCGATGACCGCAGCCACATAGGTGACGTAACCAGCCGGACTGGTGTGGTGTTGCCCGCCGTGCTCAAATTCCGGCACGATCAACCAGAGCAAATCCACAATGCGCATGACAATCAGCAGCGCTGCAACCAGCTTCAAGCGACGGGCATCGCGTTTCAAATCGCGCGACAATAGCAGCAAGAACGGCAGCAGGAAGTGCAAGAAGATCAGCGCCATTCCGATATAGCGCCACGGCCCTTTGAAGCGTTCCAAATACCAGGGAATTTCTTCCGGCAGGTTGCCCGCCCAGATGATCAGCAACTGCGAGAACGAGAAATAAGCCCACACCATCACCAGCGCGAGCTGCAGTTTGCCCAGATCGTGGAAGTGTTTCGGTTGGTACACGTGCGCCATCGGTTCGCGTTTGCCCAGAATCACCAGAATCCAGATCAGAAACGCGATCGAAAGCACGCCCTGACCGGCAATCGTCAGCATGCCGAAAATGGTCGAAAACCATTCGAGGTCAAGCGACATAATCCAGTCAATCGCGGCAAAGGTGACCGCCAGGCCATAAAACAAGAAGCCTGGTCCGCTCCAGTTTTGTGCGCGCTGCACGGCGCCCATATCTGCGTTTTCGTCCTGCTGGCGCGAGAACTTGCGCAGCGTAAACGCCAGACCCAACCAGATGGCGAAATAAACGGCCGTGCGCACAGCAAACGCCGTGGGGTTCAACCAAACTTTTTTGTGCTCGACCATCTTGCGCGCTGCTTCGCTCAGCGTGCTGGGATCGTGCGACCATTCATACAAGCTGTGCAAACCAACGATGATTGGTACGAACAGCACTAACATCAAGACCAGGGTATGCGCAGCGGCTTCGAGAGGACGGCGAATGACAAGGCCCCAACTGGCTCCGCCCAGATACTGAATCATCAACAGACCCAGGCAGCCCAACGAAATGCCGATCCAGAACACATAAGCCACCAGATAGGTTTGAAAGAAGGTGTCTTTGGCGTGGCCACCTGACATGACAACGCCGATTACCCAGCCAATCAGACCCAACAAGCCCAAGCCAAACGCGATGCCCTGAATTTTTCCGAGATCCGCCGGAGCAGCGTACTTCGTGTTCATTAGTTGCTATGTCCTCCTGCGGCTGGCGCGGCTGCCGGGGCAGCAGAATGCCCGCCCGTTTTCTCCTGCGCTTTCCGCTCCGCGTTATCCAACTCTTTCTTATCGTTGTCTGCCAAATCCGCGACGTTAGCGCGTTGGCTCAATTGCAAAGCGCGGATGTAGGCGATGACTTTCCAGCGGTCTTCGGGCGTCAACTGATCGGAATAGCTCGACATCGCGCCAAAACCATTCGAAATCACATCATAAAAATAAGACGAAGGCGCTTTGCGCAACCGCTCTTCGTGATAGGAAGGCGGTTTGCGGAACCCGCGCAGTACGATCATGCCCGTACCGTCGCCCAGCTTGCCGTGGCAAGGCAGGCAGGAAATGTTGTAACGGCTTTCGCCGCGTTTCAGGATTTCCTCGCTAATCTTGAATGGAAATCCATCCACGCCTGTCGGAACCGGCGCGCTGGCTGGCGTTGTCGTCGCTTGCCCCGGTGCGGCAACCGCAGGAGCAGCCTGTGTGGCTGGCGTAGTCGCAGTGCCAGCTTTAGGCGCAGCCGGATTCAAATCCAGTGAGCCGCGTGCCACTGTGCCTTCCGGCAACTGACGCATGCCGCCATCGCGATAGGGTTTGTATTTCGGATTGTCGTGCATGTCCTGGCGGCAGGCCGAAACACCCAACCCGGCCAGCAACAGACACGCAATCAGACCAGTTTGTCTCATACTATTGTTCGACATCAGACACCTCTTTCGCGCCCAACCCGGCCAGAAAAGCGCGCGTGCCGGTGACATTGAATTTCGGATCATCGGCCTTGACGCACAGAAAGAACCGGTCTTGCGAAGCGCGGCTGAATGCCGGTACGTTGAACACCGGATGATACGGCCGCGGCAAACCGCTCATCAGCAGATTGCCCAAGAACGCGCCGAACGCCGCCAACAACACCGTGCATTCAAAGGTGACGGGAATGAATGCGGGGATGCTAATCAACGGGCGGCCCCCGATGTTGATCGGATAGGCAATCGCCGAAGTCCAGATTTGCAGCGCCAAACCACCCAGGCCACCCAGAATGCCGCACACCAACACGGTCAGCGGAACCAGGTTTTTGTGATAGCCGATGGCTTCTGAAAGTTCTTCGATGGGATAAGGCGAATACGCATTGATTCGGCGATAACCGGCTTCATAGGTCTGCCGCGCGGCGGCGACCACGGCACTCGGATCGTCGAACTCGGCCATTACGCCGTATAGTCCTTGTTCTTCCTGTTTTGTCATATCTCTACTGGTTGGGGAGCGCCGCCCGCAGGCGGCGCGTGTCCTCAAAGTGCTCGCCCACGAGGGCGGCCTGCGCAACGACTAGTCTCCAAACTGCGGCACGGGCGTCACTCCGACAGGAGCTTTGCCTTTGGTCAGTTCCTCGACCTTGTGTTCGTCCACTTTGGCTTCGGGCAACATCACCTTGATTTCGAAGATCGGAATCATCGGCACGAAGCGAATGAAGAGGAACATCAGCGTCAGGAAGAAGCCGATGGTGCCGAAGAACATCGAGAAATCGAAGACCGTCGGGCGATACATACGCCAGGAGGAGGGCAGGAAGTCGCGGTTCAAGCTCATCACGATGATCACGAACCGTTCCAGCCACATACCGACGTTGATGAACATACAAACGACGAAGATCCAGAACAGGCTGTCGCGCATCTTCTTGAACCACAACAATTGCGGCACCAGGAAATTGCACAGGATCAGCAGCCAGTACATATAACCGTACGGGCCGAACATGCGGTTCTTCATCATAAACAGCTCGTAGGTGTTACCGCTGTACCAGCCGAAGAACGCTTCGAGCGCATAGCCGTAGCAAACGATCAACCCGGTCGTCAGCATCACTTTGCACATATTGCGAATGTGGCGCACGGTGATGAAATCTTCCAGGTGATAGAACTTGCGCACCGGAATGCCGATGGTCAACACCATTGCGAAACCGGCATACACAGCGCCCGCCACAAAGTAGGGCGGGAAGATCGTCGCGTGCCAACCCGGCACAATGCCGATCGAGAAGTCGAACGACACGATCGTGTGCACCGAAAGCACCAGCGGCGTCGAAAGACCGGCGAGCAACAGATACGCCGTTTCATAGCGCGACCAGTGACGGGCATCTCCGCGCCAGCCCATCGAGAGCATGCCGAAGATGACTTTCTGCCATTTGTGTTTGGCCGTATCGCGCATCGTGGCGAAATCAGGCACCAAACCCAAAAACCAGAACAGCGCCGACACCGTCGCATAAGTCGAAACCGCGAACACGTCCCACATCAGCGGGCTGCGGAAGTTCGGCCACATTCCCATCGTGTTTGGCAACGGGAACAGGTAATAGTCCATCCAGGGACGACCCGTATGCAGTGCCGGGAACAAGCCCGCGCAAGCGACCGCAAAGAGCGTCATCGCTTCGGCAAAGCGGTTGATCGAATTTCGCCACGACTGTCTGAGCAGCAACAAAATGGCGGAGATCAGCGTGCCCGCGTGACCGATACCGATCCACCAGACGAAGTTGATAATGTCAAAGGCCCAGCCGACCGGAATGTTATTGCCCCAGATACCGATGCCTTTCAGCACCAGGTAAGCAATTGTATTGAAAAGCATCAACGCGCCCAGAAATGCCACGGCAAAGCCGAAGACCCAGCCTTTCTGGAATCCGCGCATGAAAACAATATCTGCGATCTTGCTGGTAACAGACCTGAGGTCGTGCCCCGGCCCCAATACCGGGGGACGCGGGTCTACGTACTCGTGCTTTTGAATTCCATCAGCCATGCTTCTCTCCTGCCTTCTGGCCTTCCGGTTGGCTTTGGTGGGAACCACCGTGCGAATTGCTGCCGCCGCCCAATGCCACATTGGGGTTGCGAATCGCGCCCAGGTAGCTGGTGCGCGGACGCGTGTTCAAATCAGCCAGCACCTCATAATTGCGCGGCTCTTTCTTCAGCTTCGCGACCCGGCTGTTCGGATCGTTCGTGTCGCCGAAAGAAATCGCCTCGGTCGGACAAGCCGATTGACAGGCGGTCAACACTTCGCCGTCTTGCACCTTGCGATCCTGCTTTTCGGCTTCGATCTTGCCGTTCATGATGCGCTGCACACAGAAAGTGCATTTTTCCATCACGCCGCGCGAGCGCACGGTCACATCAGGATTGCGCATATTCTTGAGCGAAGGCGTTTCCCAATCTCCGTACAACAGGTAATTGAACCGACGTACTTTGTATGGACAGTTGTTCGCGCAATAGCGCGTGCCCACGCAGCGGTTGTAGACCTGCACGTTCAAGCCTTCGGCGTCGTGCACCGTTGCGTTGACCGGGCAAACCACCTCGCAAGGAGCCGCTTCGCAGTGCTGACACATCATCGGCTGGAAGTAGACTTCCGGGTTGGCGACGTCGCCTTTGAAATATGTGTCAATGCGCAGCCAGAGCATCGAACGGCCCTTGATGACCGAATCTTTGCCGACCATTGCGATGTTGTTTTCCGAAATACACGCGGCGACGCAAGCGTTACAACCGATGCAGGCATTCATATCAATCGCCATGCCCCAGGCGTAACCGTTGTATTCCCAACCGGGATACATCGAGAGCTCTTTGCCCGGCTTATGCGCGCCGTGATGCAGAACTTCGGGGTTCTGCTTGTATTCGGCCAGATCAGCGACGCGGACGATGTGGCGTTCGGCCAAGTCGTTCTTGTCTTTGATGTAGAGTTCGACTTCGATGCCCGAAGCATCAATATTGAAGTGCTCTTGGGTTGCCGCCAGCCGGTATTCCCCGCTGCCCGGCAACAGGTCAACTTTTTCCGCCGAGAAGAACGGCCCCGCCGCAGTACGAATCGCGTAGGTATTGAAGCCGAGTTTGTTACCAACGTTTCCGGCGCGCTCACGGCCATAGCCGAGATACACCGTCACCGAATTATCGGGATGACCCGGTTGCACCCACACTGGCAAATCAAGCGCTTTGCCGTCGTTGGTGATCTTGATCATCGGCGCGAAATCGCGGTAGGGCTCTTCGCGGGTGGCGAGCTTCAAATCTTCCGCCGTCTTCGGGCTGACCAGCGCAAAGTTGTCCCAGGTGATCTTGTTGATTGGTTTGGGAACTTCCTGCAACCAGGAATTGTTGACGAAACGCCCGTCGTGCACGTGCGGATCAAGCCGGAACACCACTTCGTATTTGCCTGCCTTGGCAGGCGCAAGCGAACTGGCCCAGCTTGTTTGCAAACTGACGCTCTTGGCGGGCAAAGCCGAATTAGCCACTGCACCATCGTGCAATGCCTGTTTCCAGGCTTGCTCGAAATTCGCGCCCAGTTGCGTTTTCCAATAGTCGCGCACGATATCGTGCGTGGGCTTGCCTGCCTGATTGTTCATGGCAGCCAGCAGCTCGTGCGGCGAACGTCCGCTGTAAAGCGGTTCGACTAACGGCTGAATCAACGAAACCGTGCCGTCATAGGCGCGCGCATCGCTCCAGGACTCCAGATAATGCGTTTCGGCAACGTGCCAATGGCACTGAACTGCCGTCTCGTCATTGTACAGCCCCATGTGGAAGCGCATCGCGACACGCTGCAACGCATCCTTAAAGCTCAGGTCCTGACCTGTTTTTGGATGTTTGAACAACGGCGCGTAGTAAACCGGGTTGCCGCCAATGATCACGAGCACGTCAACACGTTTGTCGGCCTCGTCCGAAACCATGTCGTTGACCAGTTCCGTCAACGATGCGAGCTGATCCACCGGGTTGATTTCGATGGGATCGGTCACGATCACTGTCTGGCCGATATTGCCCAGCGTGCTGTTGATCGCATTTGCAATCGCGTGGACGGCGGCGGACTGATGATCACCCGCAATCACGATGCCTTTGCCGTTGTGTTCTTTCAGATCGTTGGCGACGGCAGTTGCCAATTTGTTGGCTTCCGCGCTAAGCGATCCACCGGCAGGCACCGAAATGCCCAGCGCATTGGCGACGGCTCGCGCAAAAGATTCCACGTCCACTGCGCGCAACGGCAAGCGGTGATCCGCTTTCGCGCCGGTGGTGGTCAGCGTGCTTTCGACCGCATACAGGCGGTTCATCGCCTTTTCGCCGTCGGTCAGCCTGCGCTTGCCCATAAAATCGCGTGCATAGCGGACGCTGCCCGGCCCGTTGGTCAAAAAGTCCGCGTCCAACGAAAGCACGACTTCGGCTTTGTCGAACTGATACGCGACATTGACGAATTCGCCGAAGGCAAGTTTTGCACCGACACGCGCACCATCACGGCTGGCGGGTTCATAGGTTACCCATTTGGCTTTGGGGAACTCCGCGAGCAGCCTCTTCATCTGATCGGCGAGGGTGGGTGACGTCAGCGTTTCGGTCAGAATGCGCAATCCCGCGCCTTGTTTCGTGCGCTGATTTTCCAACTGCCCACGCAGATCATTCAGGAAATCGCCCCAGGTCCGCGTGTCACCCAGATAGGTGACCGTTTGCGAACGATCCGGGTCGTAGAGGTTTAGCACCGAAGCCTGTTCGTAAACAGTGGTGCCACCTTTGCCTGGATGATCCGGGTTCCCCTCGATCTTGGTCGGGCGTCCTTCGTGGCTTTCCACCAGCAAACCATTGGCAACACCGCTGAGCGGCATCGCCGTGGCGTAAAACTGGGTTTTGCCAGGAATCAACCCATCCGGCGTTTTGACATACGGCACAATGTTTTCTTTGGGTTGCACTGTGCAGCCGGTCAAGCCCGCAAACGCGAGCGAGGCGCTCATCAACTTCAAGAAGTTGCGGCGTCCAACCGGGTCAAGCCACGACGGATCGGCTTCAGAAGGGGTGGCGGCGGGAAATTCACGGTCGAGAAACTCGCGAAACCGCGAGGTGTCGGCCAACTCTTCCAGACTGCGCCAAAATTCCCGTTTGCTTCCGCGTGCGACCTTGATCTGCTCGCGGATCGTTTCTAATTCCGGATGTTGTTTTCGACGGGACATTTGTCTCTCTGTTGCTTTTTTCGTTGTCAGCAGTCAGCAATCACTACACTTTACTCTGCCTGAGCAAGCGCGCGCGATTGGACTTCAGCCACGTCTTTTTGGCTTACAGACAACGCACCGGGTTACCGGTGACAAGTTGAACAACTCGTCAGCACTTCAGTCGGCTGAATCTTATATTCCTGCTTCAGACGCGCGCCTTCCTTGGCTTGATCCCAATTGGCAGGCGGCCAATCCATCTCAGTGATTTTGTCCTTGGGACGCAACACTTTTTCCGGATTGCGGTGGCATTCCAAACACCACTCCATCTGTAGTGACGAGACGTTCCACATCAAAGGCATCAGGTCTACGCGTCCATGACAGCTAGAGCAGCCGACACCTTTGTTAACGTGAATGCTGTGATTGAAATAGGCGAAATCGGGGAGGTCGTGCACTTTCGTCCATTTGATCGGTTCGCCGTTCCGCCAACTTGCGCGCACGATTTCCAGGTAAGGACTATTTGCGAATAACTGCGAATGGCAATTCATGCACGTTTTGGTTGCTGGCATTCCGGCGCTGGCCGTCGTCTCGACGGTCGTGTGACAATAACGGCAATCAATACCGTCATCCCCCACGTGGTGCTTATGCGAAAATTGAACCGGCTGCTCCCGCGCGACGAACGCTTGCGTGACATACGGAGACCGGCTGAGTTCGAGAATGAGCCACCCGCCGACACCTGCCAGCAAAGCGACGACAACGATACTCAACCGCGCGAGCGTATTCGTGCTGCGGTGGAAGAGCTGTGGCATACGAAGACCTCCACCTAGCTGAATAAATGTATTTTTTTGTTCCCTAGACTTGCTTGTTAGATCAACCCGAAGCTTGTGAATTTTCGGATTTGAAATGAGGTTGGCATCTTTACCGGTCGCTCGGAAAATGTCAAGACCGTGAGATCAAGAAGCGCAGAAAGTTTGGGTGGCGTTTTTACAGAAGGAACGAGCCGCCCAAAAACAATCTCTCAGGAGCAATAGTAGTTCATCCTGAGACACTGTCTCGGGGCGGCTCAAAAGGTGTCAGAACAGCTAATTCCCCCGGCCCAATTGCCGGAAATCGCCGCCGCCAGTAGAAAGCACACGCCCGGATTCATCCCGGATTTCGTAGCTGAATGTTCCGTTGGCTTGTGCGGCTGGCACCAAAAATGGTACGCGACCATGTGGCGTAGACATCAGCGCCTGACGCGTATCGCGATAATCCCCTGCCAGCATTGTCACCGAAATGTAATTGAGCTGACGCGGCGCTGAAATATCAAATTCCATCGTCACGTTTTCGGTCGTTGCGGCAATCAGTTTCGGCACCACGCTGACGCGCCCAGCAATGTCCGTATTATCCGCTGGCGGGAAATTCTGCCCGCCTGGATTTGCCCCTCCTTCGAGGTTGCCAGAATTCATAGGGCGATTCGCTAAATCTGCCGCGGTCGGGATGATCCCTGGCACGGGCGGAGCGCCTGCGGTTCCTGGCGGCATGGTCGCGTCATAGGTTCCGGTCACATATGGCGGAGCCTCAACATTTGCTGGCGCAGCCGGATTGGCGTTGTTCGCGGTTTCGCTGGCAGCCGGTTTCTGTCCTAACGACGCGCCGCGCAACAGCCGCATCGCCCCGCCGTCGTCATACACCATCAACATCCAGCTATCGCCATCTTTGGCAGCTTCGCTAACCGGGAAAATCTGTTCCGTATCGGGCGGCAAATTGAATTGCAGCGGTGCGACATCATTGCTGTGCCGATCATCGCTGAGCGTAATACGCGCCAAGCCGGTAAATCCGCGTTCTTCGTCCAGATTGCGCAGCTTCAGCACCAATTGCCCGTTGAGCATTTCAACTCGTCCCTGCAAACGCGGCGCAGCCACGCCGTAACCAATGCCCTTGCGTGCGGTGGGCGAGCCGCCGCGACCAATGTCTGGTGCGGCTGGCCGCGCCACGGCAGGCCCTTCAGCCGCAAAAGCGCCAGACAAACTGGCAGTCGGCGCGGCTGTCGCTGAAACATTTGAGGTGGTGGCAATCACCGGCGGCGGCAAGACAGTCGGAATCTGCGCAACCGGCACAGGCGCAACCGCATTCTGCACTGGCCGTACTGGTTCGACATTCGTAAAGTCCATCGTGCGCGCGGGCGGATTCAACGCGAGGTTGTCTTTGCGTCCGCTGACCGAACGCACAACCAATACGCTCAGGTCATTAGTCAAACGCCATTGCTGCCGTCCCAGAGCAAACACCAGCATCTCGCGTTGCGTCATCGAAGCCCCTGGCGCAGCGCCCGCAAACAAACTGCGGTTGGCCGGTAACCACCAGCGACGCGCATTGAGCGCTGACAAAACCTCGTTGAACTCATTGCTCGGCGCACGCTGCGGCAGAAATTCCTGCACTTCTGTTGACGCCTGTAGCATGTCTGGTAAAGCCGGGCTGGAAGGCCGCTCAAAATTGGTCACGGCATAAGCTTCGAGCAAGCCCGAATCAAGTAGCATTTCAGCGTAGGTCAACGCCCGCTCTACCGAAGGAAATCTTCCCACCCGTACGCGATAAAACATCCCGTGACCAGGCAAACTCCCTTTGACCCAATATGCATCCAGTCCCCGCGCGAGTAATCCGCTCCTCAATTCATCTGCAACTTGCTGCGAACGCACCGCCGCGATTTGCACCGCATATCCTTTGACGGGCGTCGGCGCGTCCTGCGCAACGACAAAATTCGCAGTCAAACAGACAAAAAGAAACAGACACGCCAAGCAAACGGGCGGCACCATTCCCAGTTTCACTTTTGCGTATTTCATCCTGTCCACCTTCGAGATAGATTCCAGATAGATTCAGCCTGACGAAAGATTTACGTGTCAGCCTGATAGATTCAAATCAGATTCGGTGAGGGAAAGCAGTCCACGGCCACAGGCAACGGAAATGTCGGGGCAGTGGGGGGATTTGGGAACCGATGATCAAGGGATGCACAAGATGTAAGTCACCATCGGAGGGTCGGATCATAGCAAACACGGGTAGCGTGCTCAACCCTAAGTTGGCGAAAGTGCTCGCTTCGCATTTTCAGCCAGCTTAGGCCGTGATGATCACGCGATGCCAGCCGGTCGCGCCAGAAGGAAAACTACCGCTGGCGGCTTCTTCCTGGCGGTTTCCTAAAACATCACTCACCCGTGCGATCAATACGTGCTCTTGCTTACGATTGGATGTTTGCGGCGGCGTCCAGCGAAATGACCAGGTCGTCCAGGCATTCGGAAATTGTTCTGCACCCAATTGCGCGGCTTGCCAGGTCTTCCCGTCATCGGCGCTGAGTTCGACCTGGCCGACTGCCGTACCGCCACAATATGCAACGCCCGTCACCAGAAATGCGCCTTCCGGCTGAAACTGTGCCGCATCTATGCGCGCAGTCATCTTGATCGGACATTCGCTGCACCAGCCGCGCTTTTCCCAATAACCGGAAACCTGCCTGTCCGTAATTTCAATCTTGCTCAACCAACGGGGCTGTTTCATGCCATACACATTGGGCAAAAACACGCGCGCCGGATAGCCGTGTTTGTTTGCTAGCGGCGCGCCATTCATCTCATAGGCAAGAAAGGAATGTTCGTGCAAAGCGACTGCCAGCGGCACGCTTGAATAAAAACCATCCAGCCCATAAAACACAGCCCGCAATCCTGCGCGTTGCGCTCCCAGAATCCTCTCCAGCACGGGCGCAAGTGGCGTCACCGTCCATTCGGCATTGGCCAGCGAAGGCCCTCCGACTTCGTTCCCCACACACATTAGTGTTTTGTAGATGCGGCGGCGATCTAGCGCCAGCAATTCGTCGTAGCGCAATTCAGCGCGGCGCTCTTCAGGTCCGGCAAGCTCCAAGCGCCAGGTTTCCGGCTTTGCCTTGGTGACAAAGCCCAGATCAATGGAAATCGTATAAAACTCTGCCGGATCAGTGATGAATTTCGTCGCCCGTTGCATCACCGGACGCGGACGGTCGCGCCACCAGCGATAGCCAAAATAGGTTCCCACTGCGCCAAGCGCGCCAAGCAAAAAACGCCGCCGCGCAGTTTGCTTGCGGCTTTGATTCATCTGGTTGAGTGAGTCAAATAAAGCCATGATGACCAGTATTTTTGCGCATTAGTATCGCAATTCTTTGTCAGCCCAGGCACATTGTTTGGTGAACTTTTACCAGAATCGCGCAAGGTGGAGTTGCGAGATAAACCGCTCTTCCCATGTGTTAATCGATAAAATCTGCCAAGGCGAACCTCTTTTTGCGCTAGACACTTGACCTCGTTTAACGCATCAGGCTATATGCAGCCTGCGCAAACAATCCTGCCTATTGTTAACCCTCGTTATCTCCCATTCAGGAGGAAATTAGCATGAGCATGCCAAATATGATGGCGTATACGATTTTGGGAAGTTTGTATCCCGGAGCCTATCCGCTGGTGTATGTCGGGCAAAGTGGATCGCAAACCAATTTTGCGCCTTCCACGCCAGCAGATGACACCTATTGGATTTTGATTCTTGATCGGAACAACCCCAAAACCAAGGTCAAGGAATTCATCATTCCCGGCTCGCAAAACTCGACGGTGCCCGCTGGCCTCGATGCCTACATGTCCAACCCGCAATACCTGTTCGCCATCGTGACTCAATACCTGAACACCTTGCACGTGCCACAAGGCGACTGGTACGACTACCTGGTCAAATACGGGGCGGGACGAGAGTTGCAACGGCTGGAACAAATCAACAGCGTGCTTAGCTGCGGCTATTTTGGCCACGTGAGCTACCTGCTGACAGGACAATGCGGGCCGCGCGGTGCGGGCAACTATCCGCCTCCCAGCTACGAAGCCGGCTCCTTCCAAAATATGGTGACGTTGCTGATGTCGTTGATGCCCGGACCTAACGGGCAACCACCATACTCGATTTGTGATAGCAACACATTCAGAACCCGGTAATTCGTCACGCGCCTAAGCGCCAGACGAAACCCGAAGCAGGAGCCAGGCCGCACAGCATCCCCGTTCGGTGCGCGCCTGGCTTCCTCGTAGCAAAAGCCTTCGCAGGAGAATATTTGTGCTACACGATTGGCAGTTCCGCCCTGGAACGCTGGATCGCGCCATTTTTAACGGTGTGGTCGCCCTCAACGAATATCAGCTCCCGGAACAATTTTCCCCAGCAGACATTGTGTTGGATATTGGGGCGCACATTGGCGCATTCGCCTATGCCGCGCTGACCAGAGGCTGTCAGCACGTCTATGCGGTCGAACCCGATCCCACCAATTTTGCGCTGGCCACGCGTCACTTACAGCCCTTCCTGTCTGACAAACACGTCACGCTGTTGCACGGCGCAGTTTGGCGCTCTGATCCCAACAACGACGAATTGCGCTTTGACGGTTACCATCCGTTTCCCCAATCTTTCGCGGGGATGACCGGCATTCTCAATACCGGCTGCGGTTCGGTGTTATGGGGTGTTGGCGAAATCGTGCCCAAAATCGCGTTTGATGCGCTGCTTGATCAAATTACGGAACAAGGAGCAAAACGCGTGCGCTTGCTCAAGCTCGATTGCGAAGGCGCTGAGTGGCCCATTTTGCTGACCTCGCAGCGGTTACACCTGGTTGAGGAAATCTGCGGCGAGTTTCACGAACTGGCTGGCGGCCAACACGAAATCAACGAAGACCGCCCTTACAACCAGCCGTTGTTTCAGGACGAACGGTTTTCTCGCTGGACCATCGAAAACCTGGCCGCCTTTTTGACCGAAGCCGGTTTCGCTGTGAATTATCGCCGTCACCATCGCCCCAATGGCGCACCTGAAGGCTTGGGTTTGTTTTTTGCCAAACGCTCCCGCGCATAACTGAATCAACTTTTTCCGCCGCAACCAATGAGCGCTTCTCTTCCTCGTCTGAAAATCATCACCATCGGCTTCAACACACGCGGCACCGGTTTGACCCGTGTCATGCACAGCATCATGCGGCGGCTGGCCGACCGCCACGAAATTCACTATCTAGGCATTGGCTATTCCGGCGAACCTGAACAGGATCGCGGATTGACCTGTCACCCGACCAACCTGAAAGGCGGTGACGTCTTTGCTGCTTTCCAAGCCAAACGTCTGATCGAAGAGATACATCCCAACCTCGTGTTCATCCTGCATGACATCTGGATGTTTGAATATTACCTGCGCATCCTGGGACCGTTTCGTGAACAGTTGAAAATCGCCTGCTACATTCCGATTGACGGCAAGATCACCAAAGAAGCTGAGGCGCGACATTTGAGCCAGGCCGACAGCGTCATCGCGTATACCGAATTTGCCCGGCAACAATTCGAACAGGCGTTTGCCCGTTTGCGCGCACAAGATAGCGCCGTTGATTTTCCCGTCGTCGAAGTCATCCCGCACGGTGTGGACGGCGAACGCTTTTTCCCTTTTCCCGAATTGCTGCAAAACGAATTCGCATCCGCCAGTCGCTTGCCCGCCAAACAACAAGTCTTCCCTGAGTTGCCGCAAGCCGAAGACTCGTTTGTCGTGCTGAATGCCAGCCGTCCTGACCGCCGCAAACGCATAGACCTGACCATTGCAGGCTTTGCCGCGTTTGCCGCCGACAAACCGGCCAATGTGCGACTGTGTTTGCATCACGCGATTATGGGCGAAGAGGAAGAACAACAGATTCAGACGCTTGTGCAACAGTACGGATTGGGTGAACGCTTGCTGCTCAATCCGCTGGGACGCGGCATTGCCAGCGATGAACGATTGAACCTGCTTTATAACGCCTGTGACGTAGGCATCAATACGTCAATGGGCGAAGGCTGGGGGTTGGTCAGTTTTGAACACGGCGCAGCCGGTGCGGCGCAAATCGTGCCGGATCACACCGCCTGTGGCGATTTGTGGCAAGGCCGCGCAGAGTTGATTCCGCCCGTGCGCAGCTTCATCCCGCATCATTCCGTGCTGGAAATGAGCGAAGTGTCAGCGGCGGGCGTAGCTGACGCGCTTGAATCGCTTTACCGCAATCCGCAACACCGCCAGACGCTTTCGCGCGCAGCCTATGACGCGGCGCGCAATCCGGCCTATTCCTGGGACGCCATCGCACTGCAATTCGAAGCCTTGTTTCTACGGCTCACGCGTCAAATGACAACTGAAAATGCCGAATGAAAAATGAAATCGCGCGGTTGTCCCCCGGCGGTTTTTCTTGCGTGTCTTTGTGCCTCTGTGACCAACAGGTTTCAGGTCACGATTTCGCGGCGGGGTCTTCGGGCCAGGAATGGCGCGGATAGCGGCGGCTGAGTTCGCGCCGCACTTGCGGATAAGTGCGCTGCCAGAATCCGGCCAGATCGGTCGTCACTTGCACAGGCCGTTGATTGGGCGCCAGCAGGTGCAACACCACCGACACGCGCCCGCCCGCAACCGCCGGCCCGGTTTTCATCCCGAAAAAATCCTGCAAGCGCGAAGCGATCCACGGCGGTTTGCCCGTTTCGTAATTCACACGCACATTGCGCCGTCCGGCGATGCTGACAAATTCGGGCGTCATCTGGCTGAGCAAGCGCGCCTGTTCGCCGGTCAAGCGCGCGCGCAACACATTCAGCAATCCGCCCTGCCCTGCCGCCGCACGCAATTCGGCAAAGCTGCGCAATCCGTCGCACAACTCGATCAACGCCGCGCGCACATCGTCATCGGTGAACACGGGAATTTCGGCTTCGGGAAAGGTTTGCGCCAAAAAGGCGACGCGCGCCAAAAACCGGGCGACCTCGTCAGGATCAACAAATTTCTGCAATCCGGCGCTCAGCGCAGCATCGGCCAACACCTGCGCCGCTGCTGCGCCGCTGGGATTGGCCACGCGGCTTTCATCAATCACCAGTTGGTCATAAAGCATTCGTTGCACGACTTCGACGCGTTCGGCTTGCGGGTTCCAGCGCGCTTCGATCACTTCGCGCAAATCGTCAGCAAACAAATCAATCAACCATTCAGGCTGAATCAAACTGGCAATGCGCACCAACCGATTGCGGTTGGCCTGTGCGTCGCGCCGTTCATCCACGTCCACGGCCACCAGAAAATCCGCCTTTTGCACGACGCTGCCCGACGACAAGGTCGCCGCGCCACCGCCAGAGAGCAGCAATTCCAGATTGTCACCTTTCAAACTGCGCCGCCGCGCGACACGATCCGGGTAGCCCGCCAAAATCGCCAACAACAAATCGTCGTCATTTCCGCCCGCTTCAGTTGCGCTGCGTCGCTTTGCCGAACCGTCGCGGCGCAATTGTCGCTGCACGCGCGCCACGGCTTGCACTGCGCCTGAATCCAGATTCATTTCGCGCAAACGCGCGGGCGCAAAGCTGGCAGCTTCGGCTTCGTTGAACAAATCCAGTCGTTCGAGCAAATCGCTGGGGCCGACGTTGCGCGCGGATTGTTCGCGGCGACCTTTGAACAAATCCGACGCCACGATGTCGCGTTCGCCGATCAGCGCGGCGATGACACAAGCGTCAGCAAACACGCCGCGCGTTTGGGCTTCGACCAGCATGCGCGATTGGCGCGGATGCACCGGATGCCGCAGCATCTTTTGCCCCAGCGCAGTCACCGCGCCGCTCGCGTCAATGGCGCCCAACTTGCGCAAGAGCGTTTCCGCCGCGTCGAGCGCACTCGCGGGCGGCGCTTCAAACCAACCGAAACCGCGCAAATCCGCCACGCCCGTCGCGTGCAATTCCAACGCCGGTTCGGCCAAATCCAGCCGCAAAATCTCTGCCGCGTCGTGTTCCGCGCGCGCCTGAAAATCCTGCGCCGTGTACAACCGCAAACAGCGCCCGGGCCGTGTGCGTCCGGCGCGCCCGGCGCGTTGCGTCGCCGAAGCCTTGCTGATGCGCGCCACTTCCAGCGTCGGCAACCCCGACCACGGCGAATGCCCCGCAACGCGCGCCAGCCCGGCGTCAATCACAGCCACCACGCCGTCAATCGTCACGGAGCTTTCGGCGACGTTGGTTGAAAGAATGATTTTGCGTTGCGCCGCCGGTTTGACCGCGCGGTCTTGTTCCGCCGCCGTCAAATCGCCGTGCAGCGGCAAGACGAGCAAATTTTGCTTGTCCGCCAATTCGGCACAGGCGGTTTGTGCGCGCCGGATTTCTGCCGCGCCGGGCAAAAACACGAGCACATCACCGTCCAGCCCTTCGCCAACCAAACGCCGCACCGCCCCAGCCACCTGTTCGTGCAACGGTCGTTCATCGCTGCGCGGCAAATGTTCAATTGCCACATCAAAGCGTTTGCCTTCTGAACGCAAGACCGGACAGCCGTCCAGATACGCGGCAATCGGCCCGGCATTGAGCGTCGCCGACATCACCACCAGCTTCAAATCGGGCCGCGTAGATTGTTGCAAGCGCCGCAACAGCGCCAGCGCCAGATCGGCTTGCAAATGCCGTTCGTGAAATTCATCGAGCACGACGATGCCGACGTTTTGCAAACGCGGATCGCTGAGCAAGCGGCGCGTCAGCACGCCTTCGGTCACAAAACGCAAACGCGTTTGCGGCCCGGCGATTTCTTCAAACCGAACCTGATACCCGACGGTTTGGCCGATGGTTTCGTTGCGCTCTTCGGCGACGCGCCGCGCAGCCATGCGCGCCGCCAACCGACGCGGTTCGAGCACCAGCACGTCACGCGCGCCGGCGAGTTCTGCCGCCAGCAACGCCGCAGGCACACGCGTCGTTTTGCCTGCGCCGGGCGGCGCTTCCAGCACCAGATTGGACGACTGACGCAACGTTGCGATGATTTCCGGCAGGAGTGAATCTATGGGTAAGGATTGCATCTAAACAGTTTTGAATCTGGTTCCTGCCTCGTCGTGGAGGAAATTACGGAAGGGAAAAAATTACGGACGGTCTTCTTTGTATTCCAAAATATCTCCGGGCTGACACTCCAGAGCTTTGCAAATCGCCTCCAGCGTTGAGAGCCGGATCGCTTTGGCTTTGCCGTTTT
Organism: Acidobacteriota bacterium; assembly: GCA_016789605.1. Taxonomy (GTDB): domain Bacteria; phylum Acidobacteriota; class Blastocatellia; order RBC074; family RBC074; genus RBC074. The sequence goes on along the minus strand of JAEUQO010000415.1, from coordinate 536 downwards.
TCAGGATGGAAATGTTCGCCATCGTGATGCCGACTTTTTCGGTCAGTTCGGTGACGCTCATCTTCCGTTTCGCCAACATGACGTCAATGTTAATGATGATTGCCATGCGGGCCTCCTTATACCGTTAAGTCGTTCTCGGACTTCATCTCTACGGCACGGTGTAAAAGCTTTTCAAACACGGCGGCGGTAGTGGCGGCCACGGCAGAGACAAAAATCATCACCAAACCAATCATCACGCCGCCCGCGATGTCTTCCTTGCCGCGCTGAACTGTGAAGAAGAACGCTTCCGCTCCCACAATAAAAGCGACCAGCGTCAGCGCGCAGTATTTGATCATCCGCAAGGCTTTCACCGCGCGCGGCGAAAACACTTCATTTGCGGCGATGAAGCCCAACAGTTTGAATGCTTGATAGAGCGCGACGAAAAAGGCAATGGACGCCGTGTAGGCATACGCCAGGAAAGGGTCTTTGAAGTAAATCTCGAAATTCGTGGCGTTCACATTCCTGCCCTCAAAGCGCGGCTCGATGAGCATCAGGGC
>JAEUQO010000406.1 GCA_016789605.1 Acidobacteriota bacterium | reverse complement strand
GGCAATGACCAGTTTCAGATCGGCAGGCGCTTTAACCAGCTTCAGCGGCGTTTCGGAATCGGTAACAGACAGCCGCACGCGTCCGATTCCCTGACAAAGTCCACCGGCCAGAAACTTCAGTCGAATCGTTACTTCGACCGGTTTGTCGCTGACAAACGGTTTGTCGAGGGCAAACGCAGCCTGACGCACCATACGCGTTTCATCCGTCATGGCATTGATCAACCAGCCACGCGGACGATCGCCGACTTGCAACATCTCGAAGCTGAAAAAGGTCTTCGCATCGAATTTTGAAAGGCCATTGTCCCAATCGCCATCCACAAATTTCAGCGACTTGCCGTTGGCTTCGGCTTCGACGGTCGAAAGAATGAAGTGCCCATACAGGTCACGTCCCGGGCCGCCGCGCGGCAGACTTTTGTCTGGCAGCGCTTCAATACGCAAACCCGTGACGCGATTGAGCGGGAGTTTGGCTTTGATGATGTATTCGTCAAATTCCGGGTCTTTGCCTGACGCCAGCAGGGAATTGTCGGCCTGTTTGGTCAGCGTTGTACCGCCAGTGGATTTGAATTCAATTGGTTCCAGCGTCGCCCATTTGCCGGGTTCGGCCAGAATTTCTTTTTCCCATTGCGTTTGCGCGGCGTCGAGTTGGGGCGTCTGTGTTTTGAGCGTCGTTTCCAGTTGAGAAATTTCTTCGTTCAGCGCTTTGCGCTTGGCTTCCTGTTCAGGCGTCGGCAATTCCAATTGCGGTTCCCAAATGTGCCGCTCAAAAAGCTGTGTGCCGCGCACGATGTATTCGACGTTATCGAAAAAGGCGTACATTCGATAAAAGTCTTTTTGCGTGAACGGATCATATTTGTGGTTGTGGCATTGCGTGCAAGCCATCGTCGTGCCCAGCCACACCGTCGCTGTCGTGTTGACACGATCTACCAGGACTTCGTAACGCTGTTCTTCGGGGTCGGTGCCGCCTTCCTGATTCAGCAGCGTGTTGCGGTGAAAACCGGTCGCAATTTTCTGGTCAGTGGTTGGATTCGGCAGCATGTCACCCGCGATTTGTTCGATGGTGAACTGGTCGAACGGCATATCGGCGTTGAGCGCGTTGATCACCCAATCGCGATATTTCCACATCGTACGCAGGCTGTCTTTTTCGTAGCCGTTCGAATCGGCGTAACGCGCCAAATCCAGCCACGGACGCGCCCAACGTTCGCCGTAATGCGGCGAGGCCAACAATTTGTCCACGACTTTTTCATACGCGTTTGGCGCTTTGTCGGCAAGAAATTCGTCAACCTCTTTGAGTGTCGGCGGCAAGCCAATCAAATCCAGATAGACGCGGCGCAGCAAGGTTTCTTTCGCGGCTTCGGCGGCAGGGGACAAGCCTTCCTTTTCCAGTCGCGCCAGCACGAAAGCGTCAATGGCATTGCGCACCCAGGCAGCGTTTTTAACTGGCGGCAGGGCAGGGCGGACGGGCTTTGCATACGCCCAGTGTTTCGGCAACTCGTTCGCTCCGTCGCTGCGTCGTCCGGCAGCGGCATCGCTTTCGGGCCAAACGGCGCCTTGATCAATCCATTTGCGGATCAGTTCGACCTGTGCGGCAGGCAGTGCTTCGCCGCCCAGCGGCATTTGCTTTTCGCCGCCTTCGCCGAGGATGCGCGTGAGCAAGCGGCTTTGTTTGCTGTTGCCTGGAATAATGACCGCGCCACTGATGCCGCCTTTCATTGCGGCGGCTTTGAGATCTAGTCGCAATTGACCCGAAGCCTTTTTCGCGCCGTGGCATTGGTTGCAACTGGCGGCCAGGATCGGTTCGATGTCCCGTTTGAAGTCAATTTGCGTTTGTGCGGTGACGCGCGGCAACAAGTAGAGACTGAAGGCAAAGCAGAAAAGGCATAACAGGCGTTTCATCGTGCGACGCATAAGCCATCCGAGGTAGTTGGTATCTGATTGTTGATGAATCGGTCAATCGTCTTCGACCGCGAGCGCGAGTTGGTCAAGCCAATCAAAGTCGGGCAAAAGATAGTACACGGATACTACGGATGCAATGGGGGATCGCCGCGACAGTGCGAAGAGGTTGTGATAGATTCACGCCCCGCGACAACCATATCCATTGCAGACCATTTCAGAAAGGACGCTCCCATGACATCGCGTATCGCGTGGATCGTAACTTTATTGTTTTCCGGGATGTTGTTTTTCCCGCAAGAATCCCCGCTAACCCCGCAAAGCTTGCAGGCTGAACTGGCTCGAAAGCCCTATGGCGCTGACGCTGAACGGCTGGCCGAGCGCGTGCGCAGTTATTTTGGCAAGGACATCAGCGATGCTGCGAAAGGCGCTGCGCCGAAGATTGATGATTTGACGGTTGCCTGGGCGATTGAATTGCCAAATGCCAGCGTTGCGCCGCGTGTGAGCTCTGATACAGGCAAGTTTTTATTGCCATTGACGCGCATCGGCAACACGAACGTGTATGCGGGCGTCGCACGGTTGGCTTGGGGGACGGCCTTTAAGTGGCGCTATGAAGTCGGCGAGCAAAAGATCGGTGGCGGCAATCTGGAGGTTTACACCACGCCCGCCGAAGCGAAAGAGCAAGCTGGCATTGCCAAAGGCAAACTGACACAAATGCCGAAATGGGCGAGCAAAATCTTTGAGGGGACGACACGTGACTGGTGGGTGTATGTTCCGGCGCAATACAAGGCGGCGAGCCCGGCTTGCGTCATGGTTTTTCAGGATGGCCAGAACGCCAAAAACTATGTGCCGGTTGTTTTCGACAATTTGATTGCCAAAGGCGAAATGCCAGTTACTGTCGGCATCTTTCTGGCTCCGGGGACGCGCGCCGATGGCAGATCAAATCGCAGCTTCGAATACGACACGCTCTCAGATCAATACGCGCGCTTTTTGCTCGAAGAAATTTTGCCCGAAGTCGAAAAAACTTATCCGCTGCGCCACGATGCGGCCAGTCGCGCCATCGGCGGCATCAGCAGCGGCGGCATTTGCGCCTGGACAGTCGCCTGGGAACGGCCCAACGAATTTAGCAAAGTCCTGTCTTGGGTCGGCAGTTTTACCAACATCGCCAGTGGTGATTCCAAACGCGAAGGCGGCCACAATTACGCCGCCCTGATCCGCAAGACGCCGAAGAAACCCATCCGCATTTTCCTGCAGGACGGCGAAAACGATCTGGATAACGCGCATGGCAATTGGCCGCTTGCCAATCAGCAAATGGCAAAATCCCTGGCGTTTGCCGGGTATGATTACCAATTTGTTTGGGGGCAGGGATTCCATAGTGATCGGCATGGCCGCGCTGTCTTGCCTGACTCGCTCCGTTGGTTGTGGCGAGATCATAAATAACCAAACGATGGTGCGGGCTATCGGCCATACGTCGAACACATTGGCTGATGGCCCGCTACGGTTGCCCTCCTGGCTTTCACGCTCACCGTTTCCGTCAGCCAGCAAAAATCACTGAAAAAACGATTGACAAGGAATCGCCAGGATTCGTACTATGGGCTCATCTTGAAAATGAATTTCAGGTTCTTGCTGGCGACGCCACCTGATATGTGAGTCAAAACGCGGGTTGCCAGGCGTAGAACCGCGCAAGTTCGTGGAGAAGGAAAAGCGATGAGCAAGAAGTTGAAATGCTGTGAAAACTATCGTCGTGGAAAGCGATGCAAGAAATGTCCATTTCGCAAGTAAAGCACTGGAAACAAAACTAAAAAACAAGAAGCCTTCGACGCGGCAACGTCGAAGGCTTCGCTGCAACACCGTTCCCGATCTGTCTGACAACATCACGAGTGGCGTGCGGAATTCATCCTAACACGCCAAAAAAGAGAAATCACCTCGCATACCTGCCGCGCATTACGTTGAGAGCCATTCGGCTCTGAGCCTGTCTTTGCGTGTGGCGTGAAAGGAAATCTTCCATGCGTTCTGAGGATTTTGCCTTAGACCAATCCCATCCATCAGTGTTGAAGCGGTTGTTTCGCACGGTGTTCCTCGCTCGTAGTCTTCCTTTAATCAACCTGGCTTGCCCGTTGACGAACTCAAGCTTCGGCGCCGCGCTTTCGCCGAAGGCTGGCCTAAATGTTCAGGACACGGACGTCTGGCGGATTCGCGCTTCTCATGGGCGCGGCTTTCGTGCTTCTGACTTAGATCATTTTTCAATTCGCTTTACGGATTGGCCACAGAGCCACGGAGGCTCAGAGAAATACTTAGAAACCTCTGTGGCTCTGTGCCTCTGTGGCAAAAACCGTACGCCAAAATGAAATCTGATCTAGGCCAGCTTTTTTATTGCTTCCTGAATCCCGCCAATGCACATGAGAGTTGAGGAGAAGGGAAATGAATGGCTCAAACAAAGTCCGTATCTGGTTATGTGACTGCGGTCGCATTCATCTGGAAACCAAACATTGTCGAGTGTCTTTGATGCCTGCCGAGTTTGTTCGCTCATTGCGGCGGGCAGCGGGTGAGGGCAGCACGAGAGGTCTGGCGCCTCAGCAAATCTCCTACCTTGACGAAGCTTGTATGAAAACGCCGGCTTCTCATGCTGCCCAAAGACAACTTGCACGTTACTAACGCGAACAGACCGCGCGAATACGCAATACATCTTTATTTTCGGAGTGACGCTATGAATCTCAGGTTGAGAAAAGGACGCAAGAAGAATACAGACCCAACGCGGAAAAAATCCACCCGACGAGGCGCCAGATACTGGGCGTCGCTGTTTGCGCTGAGCTCGCTGATGGCCAGCGCCCCTTACGCCGGCAGCAAGGCGATGACCTTTACCCATTTGCGAGAAACACGCGGCGGCTGGGAAGCGGTTTCTGTGCAGGAGCAAGCGCGACAGGCGCAACGTTTCAACATTTCCGCTGGCCCGCTGGAAGCCGTGCTGGAAGCCTTTCAACGACAGACAAGTTTGCGCGTCGTTGTGCCGATTGACGCCATTCGCAGCATTGGTTCGCCTGGAGTGAACGGCACCTACACGCCTGAAGCCGCGTTGCAACAGATTTTGACTGACACAGGCGTCGCGTATACGTTCACCGCCAAAGAAACCGTCACACTGGAAATCAGTGGCATTGCAGCATCAGTCGACATCATCGGGCGCGCCACGATTTCTTCGCCGAAATACACCGAACCGCTGCGCGACGTGCCGCAGACCATCACCGTCATTCCGAAAACTGTGATTGAAGAGCAAGGGGCGACAACGCTGCGCGATGTGTTGCGCAATGTGCCGGGGCTGACGATGACTGCGGGCGAAGGTGGCGTGGCGGCGGGCGACAACCTGACGCTGCGCGGATTCAGCGCACGCAACGATGTGTTTGTGGATGGCGTGCGCGACCTGGGGCCGCAATCGCGTGACCCATACAACCTGGAACAGGTCGAAGTGGCGAAAGGCCCTTCGTCGGCTTTTAACGGTCGTGGTTCGGCGGGCGGCACAATCAACCTGGTCAGCAAATCGCCTGGGCTGGGGCGGTTTTTCGGCGGCGGTATGAACTTCGGTTCTGATCGCACAAAGCGTTTCACCGGCGATCTCAACCTGCCGCTGAAAGCCATTGGTTTGGGCGAACGGGCGGCATTTCGGTTGAATGCGCTGTGGCATGAATCCGGCGTTGCAGGCCGTGATGTGGTGGAAAACAACCGTTGGGGCGTCGCGCCGTCGTTGGCATTTGGCGTTGGCGGGCCAACGCGATTGACGCTGAGCTATTTCAAAAACAAACAAGACAACCTTCCCGATTACGGCATTCCCTGGGTGACGGCGACGCACAATGTGTTGGCAGCGTATCGCGACAAACCCGCGCCAGTGGCGCGCACCAGTTTTTACGGACTGCGTGCGCGTGATTTCGAGCGGCTGAATTCTGATTTGGCGACCGTCAAATTCGAGCAGGATTTTCAAGACAATCTGAATTTCCGCACGCAATTTCGTTACGGCCGTTCGACGCGCAATTCCATCACCAGCGCGCCACGCTTTGCCAGCAATGACAATTTGGTCATTAACCGCAATGGGCCTTCGTGGCTGACCGAAGACAACATTTGGGACAGCCAGACGGATTTCCGCGCACATTTTTCCACCGGCAGGCTGGCACACGCGGTGGTGGTCGGAGCCGCGCTCACGCGGGAAAACAACAAACGCCAAAACCGCACTGTCGCAGGAGCGCCAACGACGACGCTCTACGACCCGAACCCGGAGCAGCCCTTCACCGGAACGATCACGTTGAATCCAATCATCGGCGATGTCACGGGCGATTCTCAGGCGCTGTATGTGATAGACACCGTCAAAGTCGGCAGGAAACTGGAATTCACCGGCAATTTGCGTTGGGATCGCTTTGATGTGGATGGATTCAATCAAACCGGCGTAGCGCTCACTCGCGTGGATCGCATGACCAGCTGGCGTGCGGGAGCCGTTTACAAACCGCGTCCGAACGGCAGCCTTTACGCTTCGTACGGAACCTCGCTCAATCCCTCGTTGGAGGGGTTGTCGTACAACAACGCCAACACGTCCATCGCACCAGAGAAAACCTACACCTACGAATTGGGCACGAAGTGGGATGTGTTCCGCGAACAGTTGTCGTTGAGCGGCGCTTTCTTTCAGGTCGAAAAGACCAACGCGCGCACACCGGGCGTGTTGCCGGACGATCCGGTGCAAGTGTTGCAAGGCAACCAGCGTGTGCGCGGCGTGGAGTTAGGCGCGGCTGGGAATATCACGCGTAGTTGGCGCGTTTTCGGCGCGTATACCTTCATGGACAGCGAAATCACCAGGTCCAATACGCCTGCGGAAGTCGGCAAGGAGTTTCAAAACACGCCGCGAAATTCTTTCAGCATCTGGTCAACGTATTCAACGCCCTGGCGTTTATCTTTGGGCGGCGGCCCGCGCTTTGTCGGCAAACGGTATGGCAACAACACCAACACGCGCTTTGTCGAGAAATATTGGACGCTGGATGCGATGGCTTCGTATCCGCTGACCGAACAGATTGACTTGCGCCTCAACGTCTACAATCTGAACAACGCGTACTACTTTGATCGTTTGGGCGGCGGACACTTGATCCCGGGCGCAGCTCGGTCGGTCAATGTCAGCACGAACTTTCGCTTCTAGATCAGATTTCATTTTGGCGTACGGGTTTTGCCACAGAGGCACAGAGCCGCAGAGGTTTTTAGATCAGATTTCATTTTGGTGTACGGGTTTTGCCACCGAGGCACAGAGCCACAGAGGTTTCCAAGTCTTTCTCTGAGCCTCCGTGACTCTGTGGCTAATCCGTAAAGCGAATTGAAAACCGATCTAAGTCTTTCTCTGGGCCTCCCTGGCTCTGTGGCCAATCCGTAACGCGAATTGAAAAACGGTCTAAATTGCAAACTCCATGCTGTTACAAATCCCTGACGTGTTAAGCGCCGAACAGGTCGCATTCTGTCGGCAGAAAATAGCGCACGCTGATTGGGTGGACGGCCGTGTTACGGCCGGTCACCAGTCGGCGCGCGCCAAAGACAATGAGCAGTTGCCTGAAAGCCATCCTGTGGCACAGGAGCTGGGCGAAATGATCGTGCAAGCGTTGCAGGCCAGCCCGCTCTTTATGGCGGCGGCCTTGCCTGCCAAGGTGTTTCCTCCGTTGTTTAATCGGTATCGAGGCGGACAATCGTTTGGCACGCACGTAGACAATGCGATTCGGCAAATCACCGGCACGCCTTATCGTTTGCGCACGGATTTGTCGGCCACCTTGTTTCTGGCAGAACCGGAAGAGTACCAGGGCGGCGAACTGGTGATCGAAGACACCTATGGCGTGCATCAGGTCAAACTGCCAGCCGGACATTTGGTGTTGTATCCCGCCACCAGTTTGCATCACGTACAACCCGTGACCGACGGCGCACGAATCGCGTCTTTCTTCTGGATTCAAAGTATGGTGCGTGATGACGGACAACGAACGCTGTTGTTCGATCTGGATTTGGCGATTCAACGCATTTCAACCGACGTGCCTGGACACCCTGCCGCAGTGCAATTGACGGGCGTGTATCACAACCTGCTGCGCCGTTGGGCAGAGGTCTGAATTCTGGCGCTTGCTCTGCTGTTTTAATCAAGAACGTGATTTGAAGCTGGCTGTTTTTCAGCAGGAACGCGATTCTGTTACTGCTTCGCCAACGCTTCAATGACCGAGCTTCAATCTTCAATGTGATGTAGCTGAGCAGCTACGAATTGTGAAAGGAGCATTATGTTGCGATTTTGTGCGTTGGCGATCTTTCTGGCTGGTGTTTCGGTTGGTGGCTATTATCGCTATAAAGCTGAAAAAGCCGGAGAACCCATTTCCTGGAATGAAGAAGGCGTGACTGTGATGGTGTTGTTAAGAGTCTTTGGGTTGGTTGGCTGGCTGGCGATCATCGTCTATCTGAGCAATCCAACCTGGATGCGCTGGTCAGAATTGCCGCTGCCAGAATTTGCCAGATGGATCGGCGTGGTGACGGGCGTCATTTCAGTGCCGCTGCTTTACTGGTTGTTCAAAAGTATCGGCAAGAACATCACGCAAACCGTCAAGACCAGAAAAGAACATCAGCTGGTGACCAGCGGCCCATACCGTTGGGTGAGACATCCGCTTTACAGCGTGGGAACTTTGCTGTTTCTTTCCTTGGCGCTGATGGCTGCCAATTGGTTTATCGCCTTGGCGGCGCTTATGGGATTGGTGATGCTGATGATACGGCTGCCAAAAGAAGAACAGAATCTGATTGCGCGATTCGGCGATGAATACCGGGAGTATATGAACCACACGGGGCGTTTGATTCCCAAATTGCGCCTCAATCATTGACGCGCCGAATTGAGCGATGGCCCGATAAATTTAGTCTGTTTGGGGGACAGCGACGATGAGCCTTTTTCGCAAAGTGCTGTTTTGGACTCACCTGACGGTGGGTGTCATTGGCGGTTTGGTGATTTTGATTATGTCGGCTACGGGCGTGCTGTTGATGTACGAGAAGCAAATTACTGCTTGGGCTGACACGCGCAATTTTCAGGTGACGCCGCCTGTGGCAGGAGCAGCGCGTTTGCCGGTGGAAGAGTTGCTGGCGAAAGTACGCGAATCGCAAGCGGGCGCGAGCATCACTTCGGTGACGGTGCGTGCTGGCGCGTCAGAGCCTGCGGCTGTCACGCTGGCTGCTGCGCCTGGCGGCGGGCCAGGAGCCGCGCGAACGATTTTCGTCAACCCATACACCGGTGATGTGCTGGGCGAAGGCGCAAAGGGCGTGCGCGAATTTTTCCACGTGATGACAGACTGGCATCGCTGGCTGGGCGCGGAAGGCGCAAGTCGCACCACTGCGCGCGCCATCACCGGCGCGTGCAATCTGGGGTTTTTGTTCATTGTGATCAGCGGACTTTACCTGTGGTTTCCGCGCAAATGGACCAAACCGCAATTCAAAAACATCTTGTGGTTCAAACGTGGGCTTCCCGGCAAAGCGCGTGATTTCAACTGGCATAACGTGATCGGATTCTGGTCGTTTGTGCCGCTGTTTATTGTGGTGCTGTCGGCGACCGTGATTTCGTATCCGTGGGCCAGCAACCTGGTTTACAAACTTGTGGGCGAAACGCCGCCCGCGCCTGCGCCGCGTCCACCGCAACCGGCGCAACCGCCTGCGGGCGGCCAAGCCAATGCCGGACAGCCGCGCACTGGTGAACGCAATGCCGCGCCCGCGCCGCTGGAAGGATTGAATGCCTTGTGGACGCGCGCCGAACAGCATTCCGCTGGTTGGAAGAGTTTGAGTTTGCGCGTGCCCGCCAATGCCGAAGCGCCCGCCGTGTTCACGATTGACCACGGCACCGGCGGCGAGCCGCAAAAACGCGCAACCTTGACGCTGAATCGCCAAACCGGCGAAGTCGTTCGCTGGGAGCCGTTTTCGAGTTTTACCAAAGGCCGTCAGCTTCGTTCGATCCTGCGCTTTGCGCATACCGGCGAAGTCCTGGGCCTGACCGGGCAAACGATTGCCGGGCTGGTTTCGCTGGGCGGATGCTTTTTGTTTTATACCGGGATTGCGCTTTCCTGGCGACGATTTCGCGCGTGGCGCGCGCGGCGTTCTGGCGGGACAGTTCCAGCTACGCCAGTCGAATTGGAAAAGGCTTGAAGCCAAAAGAGGCGCAACCAATCCTGGTTGCGCCTCTTTTGCGTTAGCTGGCGAGTTCGCTGACCATCTTGTAAGTTTTGATATCTGTTGGCTTGGCCAGCAAATCCCCGATGCTGGCGCGGAAGGTTTGAATGTGCGCAGATTGCGCGTGCTGCTGCAACCCGGCCATACTCGTCCAATTCTCGTAAAACATAAACAGGTTCGGTTTTTCGTCCGACTGATGCAGATCGTAGTTGATGCACGCTTCTTCGGCGCGTGTTGCGGCGACGACTTTGTGCGCGCTTTCCAAAAAGGCGGCTTCGCTGCCGGGTTTGACTTCGATATAGGCAATGACTGTGACTTTTTCTTGACTCATTCTTTGGATGACCTTTCAAACAGAAGATAGTGATGTCGGGCAAATGCCATTTGGACTGTGCCATCAGTTGCGCAGGCAGGCAAGTCTTGGGCGAAGCAGGTGGCAGAATGCCGCGCCGCGTTTATAATCACCCAGCCGTGATCTGGCCGCCGTGATCTGGCCGCCGTGATCTGGCCGTCGTGATCTGGCGTGACCAATTCCGGTCACCACACGCAACGTCAAACAAGCATTACCGCCTGGACAAACATTTTCAGGAGAAGAAAGGATTTCAATGAAGCACAATCGTCTGCTGATCATTTTCCTGACCCTGCTGCTGGCCGCCGTTTCCACCGGTGCGCCTCCGCCGAGCATCACTGACTGGCCGCAATGGCGCGGCCCGGAACGTAACGGGTTATCCAAAGACACAGGTTTGTTGAAACAATGGCCGGCGACGGGGCCGTCCGTGGTGTGGAAAGCGGACGGGCTGGGCGAAGGCTACGGTTCGCTGGCGCTCAAAGGCGACCGCATCTTTGTGCAGGGCACCAAAGGCGAAGCCAGCGCCGTGTTTGCCTTGAATCGCGCCGATGGCAAGCTGGTGTGGTCAACCGCCTTGGGGCCAAAAGGCAGCGAACGGCGCGGCAATGGTCCGCGCGCGACGCCCACCATTGACGAAGACCGCATGTATGTTCTGACCGAAAACGGCGATCTGGCCTGTTTGCGCGTGCGTGACGGGTCGGCGGTCTGGCGCAAAAACATTCTCAAGGAGTTTGGCGGCAGCAATCCCGGCTGGATGATCAGCGAATCGCCGCTGGTGGATGGCAACCGCGTGATCGTCACGCCCGGCGGCAAAACCGGCGGCATGGTGGCCTTTGACAAAATGAACGGCAACGTCATCTGGGCGTCAAAAGATTTCAGCGACGAAGCCGCCTATTCTTCGCCCATCGTGGTGGATGTCGGCGGAGTGCGCACGATCCTGAATTTCACTTCGCAATCGGCCATCGGCGTGCGCGCCAATGACGGCAAATTGATGTGGCGGCACAACAGCCCCGCCAACGGCACGGCCAATTGCACGACGCCGGTGTTTGCCGACAACAAAGCGTTTTTCACCTCGGCGTATGGCACCGGCGCAGCCTTGCTCGGACTGACCGCCCAGAGCGGTGAAGTCAAAGCCCAGGAACTCTATTTCACCAAAGACATGATGAATCACCACGGCGGCGTGGTGCTGGTGAATGGCTATCTGTATGGCTTTTCCAACAACGTGCTGACCTGTCTGGAATTCGCCACCGGCAAACGCATGTGGCAAAACCGCAGCGTTGGCAAAGGTTCGCTGACTTATGCCGACGGCATGTTGTTCCTGCTGGGCGAAGAGAATCAGGTTGGACTGGCCGAAGCCACGCCGAGCGCTTATGTCGAAAAAGGCCGGTTTTCCATCGCCGACACGGGCCGTCCAAGCTGGGCGCATCCGGTGGTGATTGGCGGCAAACTCTACATCCGCAATCAAAGCTCGCTGACCGTTTACGACGTAAAAGGGAAGTAAGTGAGTACCGTGTTTAGAGTTCACGCTGCAGCGTGTTTGCCTGTAAGAAGACAAGCTAAAGCTTGAACTCTAAGCCTTTTACGCGATTGATCCACGACCGTCGAACTACAAAAACAGTTTTAGCGGTTGCGGAGCGATTTCGATGTGGGCGCGCGTGCCAAAGGGGAAAAGATATTGGGTGCGCGCGCCGTCAATGTATAGCCTGCCGTCGGGCATTTTTGACGCGATGGTCAGGCCGCCTGCTGCCGGAGCAAAGCCGCGCGTCAGTTGATAATCGCGCTGGGGTTCGCGATAGAGTTCGCGCACCAGATATTGAATTTGCTGCGAACGCAGCGGCATACGCCGTCCGCCCGCCGAACCGATGCCCGCCGTCGAACCCGCCGCCGTCGCAATCCACACGCCCGAACTCCGCTGTTCTTCTTCCTGGTCGCCGACGCGCAGCAAATAGCGCGTGGTTGACGCCGGGCAATAATGCGCAATCAGCACATCGTTGAGCGCCAGTTCGCGCAAAGGTTTTTTATCCAGCGTGATTTGTAACCGCGCCAGTTCGACCGGACGCCATTTCAGGCTCAGAATTGCGTCCAACCGTTCGGCGAAATTCGCGCGGTTGACGGCACAGAAATGCCCGACGCTGTCGCCCGGCGCGGAATTCACGCCGATCATCAGTGCGTCGCGCACATAATGCGAAGCCGCCAGCGCCGTGCCGTCGCCGCCAATCGAAATGACGAAATCAGCCGCCGCCAGTTGTTTTTTCAGCGCGGCGTTCAGGTTGGTGAGGGGACTGTCGGCAAAGGGAATCTTGCGTTTTTTGAGCGCCTTGCGCACTTCGTCCACGGTGCGTTTGTGTTCGGCGTGGGCGTGCAACAACCGTTTGGCCGTCGCATCGCCTTTGCGCGCAAAATCGGCGGCGCGACCGCCCTGGGCCAGCGCCGTCTGTTTCAGGATGAGCAGGCAATTCTGAATTTGCATCAGGAAGTTTCTTCAGGCTGAAAATTGATGCGCTGATAAATTTCGCGCATCGTCAATGTGCAGTTGATGGTTTCCAGCGTCAACTCGCCGTTGAGGCTGGCGACTTCAGAGCGCAGCCATTTGTCGTTTGGCTGACGCACGTATTGCACAACGTACGGGCGATCTTGCGCCACCAGCAGATATTCGCGAAAGCTGGCGATGGCTTGATAGGCGGAAAATTTCAGGCCGCGATCATAAGCTTCGGTTGTGGGTGACAAGACTTCGATGATGAGCAAGGGGTTGACCAGCAATTCCAGCCCCTGCATTTTTTCGATCACCGGCTCGCCGCAAACCACCACCACATCGGGATAGCGATAGGGGAACGTCGCCGGCACTTTTAAGCGCATGTCCGCCGGTAAAACTTCGCAATCGCGCTTTTCCAGTTTGTTTCGCAAATTGCCTGAGAGGTTTGAAACAATCCGATTGTGGCTCAAACTTGCGCCGCTCAATTCGACGACCACACCGTCAAAATACTCGTAACGCCCCTCGGAGTTCTTATCCAACGCCAGATATTCGTCCAATGTGTATTTGTGTTGTGGCAATGCAGACATCGTATTACCTCCTTGTCTGTCGGCCTGACATCAGTGGAGTTTGCCCTTACGAGAGAGCGATCCTAACAGGTGTTGTCGCGCACGGGAACTGACGCCCACACGGTTATGTGGCGGCTGATTCGACGATGCGGATTTCCTCTTCCGTCAATCCGTAAAGTTCATACACCAACCGATCAATCTGGCTAT
>JAEUQO010000403.1 GCA_016789605.1 Acidobacteriota bacterium | reverse complement strand
GAACGTCCCGCCGGCATTCGCAAGCTGAACCGCACCGCCTTCGTTGCCCACCGCCGTGTTGCCGGTGAAAGCGCAATCCGCGAATGTTCCTATCGAGTTGGCGACAATGACTCCGCCGCCTGCGCCGCCTCTGCCGTTGCTGATCGTCAAGCCGCTGATGGCGACGTTCAATCCGCTGCCTGACCCGCTGCCCGAAATGTTGAAAACGCGGCTGGCGTTATTGCCCGAAACCGTCAACAGATTTGCGCCGGGGCCGCTGACGGTCAGGTTTTTGCTAAAAGCCATTTCGCCGCTGGTCAACGTGATCGTGCGCACGACGTTGAAAACTGTGGGATCGAACATGATGTCCGATCCGGCAGGCGCGCCCAGAATCAACTGACGCAAACTGCCCGGGCCGCTGTCGTTCGTGTTGGTGACAAAGACGGTTTGCATTTCGACTGCGCCGATGTCGCTGGCGTCGCCGGTGTTGGGCGCATTTGGGATGCTGGGAATGTCGGCGCGGCGGTTGAATCCGCGCTGATCGGTGGCAATCGGTGAATCCACCGCGCCTTTGTCAAAGGCTGGACTGGTCAGGGACAGCGCGTGTACTGGCGTTGTCCCGCCAAAAATTCCCAGTGGAGCCAGTTGCGGATTGAGCGGAGCCGCAGCGGTGCCGCTCTGATCGTTCGTGCCGCTGAAAGTCAGCGTGCCGCGATTGCCAATCAGGTTGTAGCCTCCCGATTGCAAGTCGCCGCCACCGGCAAAAGAAACATCCGGCACGGTCGTATTGCCGACGTTCCCGGCGATGATGCTGTTGCGGATGTTTACCGGCGCCAGGTTGTCACGCAATCCGCCCGCGCTGTTTGCGCCTGCGGCGGAGTTGTTGGTAATCGTGCTGTTGGCGATGCTGGCTCCGGCGCTTGATAACCTGAGACCGCCGCCGTTGCCGCCGTTGCTGCCGGTCACGATATTTCCGCTGATGGTCGAATTGGTAATCGTCGTTCCGCCGATACTGGCAATGCCGCCGCCAGTGGAACTGCCCGTGGCCGTGTTACCCGAAACCGTGCTTTGCGTCAGAGTCAGTAAATTGCCCAGCGTGTTGCTGATGCCGCCGCCACCCACGGCGGTGTTGCCGGTGATGTGGCAACTGGTAATGGTCAGTGTGCCGTCATTCAAAATGCCGCCGCCGTCGCCCGTGCCTGCGTTTCCGTTGCTGATGGTCAAGCCGCTGATCGCCGCCGTCACGCCGCTGCTGATGGTGAAGATGCGATAGTTGCCGCCTGTGGCGCGGCGAACGTTGAGCAGGTGCGCGCCGGGGCCGGTGATCGTCAGGTTTTCCTGAATTGCAGGTAGTTCACCAGTCAGGTTGATGGTACGCGGCGTGTTGAAGAATGCCGGGTCGAAGACGATGGTATCCGCGCCCCCCGAAATATTGGCAAGCCCCATGGCATTCCGCAGCGAGCCAGTTCCACCGTCATTGGCATTCGTCACGGTGAACGTCGCCTGGGTGTCCAGACCTGGCCGATTGGCTTTGGCCGACGAAACGACTGGGGAATTCAGACTCAGCAGGATTCCGCTGAACACGATTAAAGCAACCAGCATCAGGTTACGGATGGATGACATGTTGTTTCTCCTCGTTTTGGTAATTTGCTCGCGCTGTTGAGGCAAACTTTGACTGACCCGCCCGGCAAATCCATAATGCCGGGCGAACTTCACTCTTCAATTTTTGTTCGGATCTGACCGCGCGGCGATACTGGCAAAATCGTCTGTGGAAAGTCCTGAAACGCTCTGGAAAAAATCTGGAAAAAGCCTGGAAAGCTTTATGCAGCTTGATGTTAAGCCGATTTACGAGTTTGGCGAATTTTGCTTAAAAGTGGCTGACCGCCAACTCAAACGCAATGGCGCCCCCGTTGCGTTGACGCCGAAGCTTTTCGACTTGCTGGTTTTCCTGCTGGAAAACAGCGGACGCGCCATCAGCAAAGACGAGTTGTTGAACAAAGTCTGGCCGGACAGTTTTGTCAGCGAAGAAAACCTGAGCCGTCACATTTCGATGCTGCGAAAAACTCTGGGTGAAGACAGCGGCGGGCAACGATGCATCGAAACCTTGCCAAAATTCGGTTACCGGTTTGCCGAACAAGTGCGGCGGATTGAAGGACCGGCGGAGCCGATCCCGGCCCAAACACCAATTGCGCTGTCCAATTTGCCCGGCGAGTTAGCGAGCAACGACGCGCTAGCGAAAGAAATCTTTCCGATTGACCCGCCTGCGATGTCTCGTCCGGCTGCTGTCGAAGAAAACCTTTTCCCAACCGAACTAGAACAGAATTTCAGCCCGGCGATTCCCGCTCCAGCCAAACGGCGCAATTCGATTGTGTTGGCGGCGCTGGTCTTGTCACTGATCGCGTTGCTGGCCGCGATTTTCGTCATTTACAGATTGACCCGGCAATCGTCGGATTCGGCTGAAAATGCAGCAACTCCGAAAATCGCACCCTTCACCAGCTACGTGAACCGCGAAAATTACCCGGCGTTTTCGCCGGACGATAAAATGCTGGCGTTCACCTGGGACGGCCAGCAAGGCAATAACATAGACATTTACGTCAAGCTGCTGGATGCAGAAACACCGTTGCGACTGACTACAGACCCGGCGGCTGACATCAGTCCGACGTGGTCACCCGACGGACGGTTTCTGGCGTTCGTGCGCATTTTTGCGGATGGCAAAGCGGGAATTTATCTGGTGCCGACTTTGGGCGGGCCGGAGCGTGAATTGGTAACCGACATCTGGTCTGCCGGGACAGCGGTTCCGGCTGGACGTTTGGCCTGGTCGCCTGACAGCAAGTTCCTGGTGTTTGCGGGCAGAACGGATCAAGCTGAGACGCAGTTGCACTTGTTTCTTTACGATTTTGAGAAGCAGGAAAAACGGCAGCTCACCAATTCGTCCGAAGACGATCGCATGCCGGTGTTTTCGCCTGACGGCAAAACGTTGGCGTTCATTCGCGGCCTGGATGAAATTTACGTCATGCCTGCCGCCGGAGCAGCGCCGCGTCAGTTGACGTTTGATAACCGCCGCATTTTCGGATTGGCCTGGTTGGCGCAGGGGAACGAGCTGATTTTTTCCTCTGCCCGTGCAGGCAATCCCACGTTGTGGAAGGTGGCGGCAACGGGCGGAACGCCGCAGGCCTTGACGCCCGGCGGCGAACAAGTCGGCAACCTGGCCATCTCGCATGACGGAAAACGGCTGGCGTACGTGCAAAACATCCGCGATTCAAACATCTGGCAACTTGAGGTTCCAGATTCTCAATCGCCGCCCAAGGCGCCAACCCCGCTGATTGTTTCGACCCGGCTGGAAATGCAACCGGGGTTTTCGTCGGACGGCAAACATATCGCGTTTGTTTCCACGCGTTCTGGCTGGCGCGAAATCTGGATGAGCGACAGCGCCGGGCATAACCTTGTGCAACTGACACGGTTCAACGGCCCGTTTGTTGGCAGCCCGAAATTTTCACCGGACGGGAAACAGATTGCCTTTGATTGCACTGCCGAAAACGACCAGCGGGATATTTACGTCGTCGGCATAACGGGCGGGACTCCGCGTCGGCTGACGACGGACAACGCCAACGAATCCGAACCGTTTTGGTCGCACGACGGGCAATGGATTTATTTCTGTCTGGGGCTTCAGGACAGCGAGCAAATCTGGAAAATCCCTGCCGCAGGAGGCGCTGCCGTGCAAGTGACTCAAAGGGGCGGACGCCACTCGGCGGAATCGCCGGACGGGAAGTATTTATATTTTTCCCGAAAGCCTGATGAACCGGGCATCTGGCGCAAACCAACCGCTGGCGGCGAAGAAAAATTGATTCTGCCGCAAGGCCGCACGGGCAATTGGGCGATTGGCGAACAAGGCATTTACGTCATCAACCCAACCAGCAAACCGCGCCCAACGTTGGAATTGTTTCGTTTCGCTTCGGAACAAATTTCTCTGCTTGCGACGCTGGAAAAATGGACGTTCGCCGATTTCGCGGTTTCTCCCGACGGACGCAAAATCTCCTGGTCGCAAATTGACCGCAACGAAAGCGATCTGATTCTGATTGACAATTTCCGGTGACAACGTTGTTGGCAGTGACGCCGGACGACCATCTGAAACCGTGGGCGTGATTGGCACGCCCCTTTTCGCCAAACCGGAGGGCATCACCGATGAAAGCGTTTTTGTTGACCATTCTCACGCTGGCGCTCTGTTGCCAGACGGCATTCGCCCAAAAAACAAACGCTGACTGGCGCGCAGGCGTCGCCAAAGCCGTCATCACTCCCGACCAACCGGTCTGGATGGCGGGCTATGGATCGCGCACCAAACCGTCAGAAGGCACGTCGCAGGAACTGTATGCCAAAGCGCTGGCCTTGCAGGATAACCGTGGCAAACGCGTCGTCATCGTCACCACGGACATCCTGGGCATTCCGCGTGAAATGGGCGACGCCATCGCCAGCGGCGTCGCGCAAAAATACAAACTCACGCGCGCCAATCTGGTGTTGACCTCGACCCACACGCACACCGGACCTGTGCCTCATCGCAATCTCGAAGGCGCATATTTCCTCGACGAACAGCAAGCCGCCGCCGTCAAACGCAACACCGCCCGTATGACCGAAAAAATCATTGCCGTCGTGGGCGAAGCCTTGCGCGAGTTGCAACCGGCGACGTTGTCATTCGGACGCGGCGCGGCGCATTTCGGCATCAACCGTCGTGTAAACCGCGACGGCCGTTTTGTCTTTGGCTCAAATAAAGACGGCGTGAAAGACGACGATGTGCCGTTGTTGCAGGTGAGATCCGCCGACGGACGATTGCGCGCGGTGTTGCTCAGTTACGCCTGCCACAACACGACCTTGACCGATACGTTCTATCAGTTCAACGGCGATTACGCGGGCTATGTGCAAGCCGAAATCGAGCAAGCGCATCCCGGCGCGGTCGCCATGTTCATGATGGGCGCGGGCGCGGACATCAATCCTGAACCGCGCGGCAAATTGGAAATGGCGCAAGCGCACGGCAAAGCCCTGGCTGAAACCGTCGCCCGGATTTTGGCCGGTTCGTTGCGACCATTGCGCGGCAATCTGAACACGGCGTATGCCAATGTGGCGTTGCCGCTCGATGTGATGACGCGCGAACAGTTGCAAGCGCAAACCCAGGACAAAGACAAATATCGCCGCGCCCATGCGCAACGCTGGCTGGCGCGGCTTGACCGCGACGGAAAGGTAATGACCGAATATCCCTATCCGTTGCAGGTCGTTCAGTTGGGCAATGATTTGACGTTGGTCGCCATGTCCGGCGAAGTCGTCGTGGATTACGTGTTGCGGCTCAAACAGGAGCTCGGCGCAGAACGGTTGTGGGTGGCGGCCTATTGCAACGATGTCATGGCGTACATTCCGTCGGTACGCATTCTGAAAGAAGGCGGCTACGAAGCCGATTTCTCGATGATCTATTACGATCTGCCGGGCAAGTGGAATCCGGCGGTGGAAGAGATCATCATCCGCAACATTCACGCGCTGGCGCGCAAGGCCGGGCGCAAATAGAAATTGCCTTGAAATCCTGTGCGGCATTTCAGCACAGCCAAATCATCACACGCACCACCGCTCGTAAGTGAAACCATTGGTTCATAGGAGGACGAAATGAAGACTTTGATGTTGTTGTCGCTCTTGTTGCTTCCGCTGTCGGTCACGGCACAGACCATGCCGTCGGCAGAGGATCAAATCGCCGCCACGGTGCAAGCTGCGCCCGAAGAAATGCGCGCAGGCGCAGCCGTGCTGGGCTATAACGCCGAAGGAAAACTGGTCGAATTGCGCAAAGGCGCCAACGAACTGGTGTGTCTGGCCGATGATCCCAAAGACAACCGCTTCAGCGCCGCCTGTTATCACAAAGACCTGGAACCTTACATGGCCAGAGGTCGCGAATTGGCCGCCCAAGGCGTCACGGGCGGCGACCGCAACGCGCAATATCGCTGGAAGGAAATCAAAGAAGGCAAACTGAAATTTCCCAAAGAACCGCGCATGCTCTATGTGCTTTCGGGCAAAGGCTACGACGCGGCAACCGGCAAAGTGATTGACGGTTCCGTGCGCTGGGTTATTTATGTGCCGAATGCCACGGCGGAATCGCTGGGGCTTTCGACCAAATCCAAACGCGGCGAACCGTGGCTGATGGACGCCGGAACACTGGGCGCGCACATTATGATCACGCCGCCGCTGAAAAACTGACGAC
>JAEUQO010000396.1 GCA_016789605.1 Acidobacteriota bacterium | reverse complement strand
ACACGCAGCTATCAGACTCCATCGGCTTTCACTACCAGGGCTATGACGACTACGAAGAGGCGGCCAGAGATTTCATCGGGCAAATCAAAAACGGCTTTGTCCGCCATTTCAAGCACGGAAAAGACCGGGTTCTGACAGTGGTACTGGATGGCGAAAACGCCTGGGGAGCTTATCGGGAAGATGGTCGGCCATTTTTGCAGGCGCTTTACAGTTTGCTGGGGCGCGATGCCGAAATCCGCACCGTGACACTCAGTGAATATCTGGACGGAAACCCGATGCGCGGTATTAAGGCGCATCCAGTCGAAGATCAGGAAAGAGTTCATGATCTCTTTCCCGGCTCGTGGATAGACGAAAGCGCTTCCGCACCAGGGGTTGATTGGGGAACCTGGATCGGCGAGGAGGAAGAAAATCGCGGCTGGGAGTTGCTAAAACAGGCGCGGGAATTTCTTCAGCGCAAAGGCGCGACGGCTGAAACCGCCCCTGCCGCTTTTCAGTCTTTGTACATCGCGGAAGGCAGCGATTGGTTCTGGTGGTTCGGCGGAGATCAGGATTCCGGGAAGGACGAAACGTTCGATGACCTGTTTCGCCAGCATCTCAAGAATATTTATCGTGCTTTCGGTGAGGCTGCACCTCCTGAGCTTGACCGCCATATCGTACCTCACGCCGTCGTTTGGACTCACGTCGCCCCGGCAAACAGCATACAGATTGGCGACCGTCTGACAGTGCGCACTCATTGCCCCGGACGCTTGATTTGGAACGTCGGAGATCAACCAGCACAGGCAGCCGATCTGCTACCGGTAGGTGGCGTGATGGCCGGAGCGAGTCGTTTCCAGCTTTCTGTCGGCCCTTTCTCAGAAGCAGGCGATCTTCACTTCACTTTTGAATGCACCCATGTTGGCTGTCCGGGAACTTTCATCTGCTGCGATTCACGACCATATCGCGTGAGTATTGAGTCGCATTCGCAATTGTGACACGCCAGACAGGCGAGCTAAAAAAACTCAGGCCGACCCTGACGAGCCAGCCCTGAGTGAGACGAGAAAAGGAAGAGCGAATTTATTCAGCCTCGGTAAGCTTCTCCACAAGAATCTTCCCGTCGTGCTTCATGCCCTCGACGATCATCTTGATATGATCTTTTTTCGAGGTTTTCTCGAAGAGCGCCTTCGCCAAGTCATTGCCTTTCGCGTCGAAGGGATACCATTTGCCGTCAACGTAGATGCCGTAGCCACTCTTCACACAGTCTTCCATTAGAGCGCACTCTTTGGTGTGTTCTGCAGCAGCTTTGGTCGCGGCTTCAGGCGCTGCGCTTACGTGTTCGGCAAAACACATCACATCCACCACGTAACCAGTGAGCTTGACCTTTTCATGCGCCAGAACAGACGAAGCGGTGATGACAAGCGCAGCAAGACCAATCCACAAGATTGCTAGTTTGTTCATTCAATTGACTCCTCAAGTTTAAGATTTTCCAGCGCACGTTATTTGAAGATAACGTGCGCTACTTATTGGGACGACTTTCGATTTCCCAGCACCTGTCGTGCCAAATGGAGGCGTGTTGATATTGCTGAGGACAGGGCGTTTGGGTCTGGCTAGACTGTCTGAAAACAGACTTGCGGCTGTCTGTTTTGCCACTGATTTCGGCACGGCAGCATTGATGCTGTCAGGCAAGTTGAACAGGAATGAGCTTGACTACAGCTTTGAGAGCTATGTCCAAGCCCATCAAATCACTGCAAACGCTGTAATGCTTGATGGCTCGTGGTTTGCATAATACAACGTGAGTTGGGGAATGGTTCCCATTTACGAGCGAGCGGTGAAAACCTCGTGATAAAGGAGTCATTATGCAAATGAATGAATTACTAAACAGGCGTACTTTTCTGAGAACAACAGGTCTGGGCACGGCTGGATTGCTGGCTAATATCGGGGCTGCGCCAATTGTTGCTAAAGTTCGGACCAATAATGTAGGCGATTTTCTGGAAATCGCATTACAAGCGACGGCCTTTGAGTTGCCATTGTTGCCGGGGACATGGACTCGCGTTTGGGGATACAAAGGCTCTGTCCTCTACGGCGATCCAGCAAGTTTGCAGACGATTCAAGGGCCTCCTCGCAATTACCCGGTTAGGCTTTCCAATCGCGCAAACCTGCAAGCGCCGCCACGACCGGCAAGGCCGCCTTACAGCTATTTAGGGCCGATTATCAAAGTACGGCGTGGGCAACGGGTTCGCATCAACTTCACCAACAATCTGCCGGAACAGACTGTCATGCATTGGCATGGACTGCACATTGCGCCGGAGACGGACGCGCATCCGAGTTTTCTGGTGGCGCCAGGGCAGACTTATGTCTACGAGTTCGAGGTAGCGAATCGTGCAGGCACATATTGGTTCCACCCGCATCCTGACGGGCGCACCGGGCGGCAGGTTTACAACGGTCTGGCAGGTCTGTTCGTTGTTTCAGATGATGAAGAGGCGGCTGCCGGTCTGCCTGCCGGGAATTTCGACATCCCGCTGGTGATTCAAGATCGAATCATTGATGCCAACAACCAATTCGTCTATCAGACCAATAACGGGATGATGGGCAACGATGGGTTCCTCGGCGACCGCATTCTGGTTAACGGACGGCCTGATTTTACGCTGGATGTTGCACGGCGGGCATATCGGCTGCGGCTGCTCAATGGCTCGAATTCGCGCGTCTACAAGCTGGCTTGGGATGACGGCACGCCTTTGACAGTCATTGGCACGGATGGCGGCCTGCTGGAGCAGGCGGTGCAGCGCAACTACGTGATGCTGGCTCCGGGAGAGCGGGTAGAGTTGTGGGTTGATTTCAGTGGGCGTGAATCGGGCGCGATGATGCAATTGCGCAGCCTCCAATTTTCCGGCGCAGAGATGGGTATGGGTATGGGAGGGAGCCAGATGTTGCCGAATGGCGCTCCGTTCACTGTCATGAATGTTCGTCTCGTGGGCCGGACGGGCGAACCGACTCCGCCGCCCACGCAGCTTTCAACCATCAACCGATACCGAATGGAAGATGCGGTCAATCGGAATGCACCACGCAGCTTTGCGGTTTCAATGGGCACCGGGGGAATGATGGGCGGCGGGATGCGCTGGCTGCTTAACGGGCGACCTTATCAAGAGACGGAAGTCGCTGCGAATGAGATCGTTCGGCTCAATACGACTGAAATCTGGGAATTGGCCAACAACAGCACCGGCGGAATGATGGGGATGAGCATGGTTCATCCAATTCATATTCACGGGTTGCAATTCCAGGTGATTGAGCGGCAAATCGCATCGCCAATGACCACAGGCTATGAAACCGTGCGTTACGGTTATGTAGACGAGGGCTGGAAGGACACCGTAATGATGATGCCGGGGGAGCGAATCAGGCTCTTGCTTCGATTTGAGGACTTCACCGGAATGTACGTCTACCACTGCCACAACCTTGAACACGAAGACGCCGGGATGATGCGTAATTATCTGGTGCGAGCCTGAAGTCCGGGATAATCAGAGCAGGTGTTGGCTGAGAAAATATTCCAATATCTGTCTGCGGCATCGGGAAAATTCATAACTGGCTGTGTGAATTTTCCGGTATCTGATCCGCGCCTTGAAAAACTTCCCATTCAATTGGGCGGATTTACGCACCTTACTGAATTTCATTCTGCATTAGCGAGAATATGGCAGGTTTTATAGCAGGTGAAATGAGGAATGCCACTTGCCCTGTAAATTTCCGGGGACGAGATGTTCAGATGTGACGTTCGTCACATCTGAACGTGACAAGCGTCGTAGTTTTTGTGACAGCAGTCGTCTAAATTGCTTTTGTCAGAATGAAGTATCTGAAGGAGAAGAATTGATTAAGCAGGCGGCACAAACAAGAACCATCAGAGTGTTTCGCCAGAGACGGGGGCGAAAACTGATGCCTGTATTCGTACTCCTGCTCCTGTTCACAAATCAGACCTGGGCGGGTGGTCTTTGCCTTTGCGAGCCGGAAGGTAAAGCTTCACACTCAGGTTGCCATACGACGCAATCTCCTGCTCAGCCAAAGACTGAAGCTCCACTTTCAGGTTGCCATACAGCGCATTTTCTTGGCCAGACAACACCGGCGATGCCGGAAGTTGCAACGCCACAATCAACACACCATTGTTCAGAAGCAGAGCCGCTCGTTGCCGATGCGCAGCCTGGGAGATTGGCGCATAGCACGATGATTTGTTGCCACTTGCAGCCGGATGCCGAGGCGCAGGCGACTCCTGTTACGGCACAGAATCAGGGGCTGATCGTTTCAACCCTGCCATCTATTCAGTTCGGCACACAGTCCGACTCAGCGCCACTACCGGATAATTTCCATCATCCACACCAGAAACGACCGCTTTATCTGTCTTACTCCTGTCTGCTGATCTAGTCGTTCCGGTACGCAATCCGCGACTTTTTGTGCGGTAGCTACTCGCCATCTGTCAGGTGGTGTCACCACAGGCGGCATTCGGAATGATCTAGGCAACAGCTCCGAGAAAGCTGTTGTATGAGGAGAAATCACCATGAGGTTGAGAAATGCTCAACGATGGGTGGGGTGTACGCTGGGTCTGTTGTTGCTGTGGAGTGTGCAGGTCTTTGCACAGCATTCCCACTCAGTGGCCGCGTCGAATATCAGGGATGTGAAGGCAAAGCCCGCAGCGCCCGCGCCAGTTCCGCTGAACGATCTGATAACGGAAGCACTAGAACGGAATCCTGAAATTAAAGCCATGCAGCGCAGCTTCGACATGATGCGCGCACGTGTCCCGCAAGCCAAAGCTTTGCCCGAACCGATGCTCAGCTATGGTTACGCGGGCAATGCGCCGCTGCCGCCGTTCGACATTCAAAAAGGTGATCCGGCGAGCGCCCGGACACTGAGCTTTACGCAGGAACTCCCCTTTCCCGGCAAACTGGCGATCAAAGGCAAAATGGCAAACGTCGCGGCTGAGGCTGAGTGGTGGAACTACGAGCAGGTGCGGTTGAACGTCGTCGCAGAAGTGAAAGATGCCTACTTTGATCTTTACTATCTCTACAAGGCCACTGAGACCATCGAAAAGAATAAGGAACTCCTCGAAAAGTTCGTCAAGATCGCTGAGGCCAGTTACTCGGTGGGCAAAGGCATTCAGCAGGATGTGTTGAAGGCTCAGGTTGAAGTCTCTAAGTTGGTTGATCAACTGACGGTGCTGGAACAGCGGAAACAAACCGCTGAAGCACGACTCAACAGCCTGCTCTTCCGCGAGATGGAAACGCCATTGGGCAGGCCGGAAGAGGTCAAGCCACGCGAGTTCACATACAGTTTGACCGACCTCAGAGAAATGGCGCTGACAAACTTCCCCACGCTGAAGGCGCAGCGCCGCCGGATTGACCGCGAACAGTATGGTGTCGAACTCGCCAGGAAGGACTTTTACCCTGACTTCAACGTCGGCGTCACCTACTTCAACCGTCCCGGCCTGCCGGAAATGTATGCCGTGAATGTCGGCGTGAAAGTCCCGCTCTACTTCTGGCAGAAGCAGCGCCCGGCGGTGGCCGAAGCAACGGCCAGCGCGGCAACGGAGAAACAACGCCTGGAGAACACCACGACGCTGCTCTTCTTCCGCATCAAGGATCGTTATCTGGCCGCGACCACGGCGCAGCGGTTGGTGAAGCTCTACGGCACGACGATCATTCCGCAATCATCCTTATCACTGGAGTCGGCGATCTCCGGGTACGAGGTCGGCAAGGTGGATTTCCTGACCCTGCTCGACAACCTGGTGACGCTGCTCAATTACGAACTGAGTTACTACGAGCAACTCAGCAATCAGGAAAAAGCAATTGCAGCGCTTGAGCCTTTCGTCGGCATCAACTTGAGGCCGTGACGAACAGGCGCGCGCAACGGAGTCCATCAACCAAGCACTGAAACAACAACCATTCAACTCGAATAAGGAGAAAAGATGAAGACCATAAATCGCAAAACCAACACAACCGCGATGCTGCTGCTGAGCGCGCTCGCGCTGATGCTCACGGCCAGCCTTTCCATTGGCGGGATGGCGCAAGCCGCCCATCAAGACCATGCCATGCACGCGCAGGAGATGAAGGCTCCGCAAACGGCGCAGGAACACAAAGAGCGTGCGGCGGAGTATGAGAAGAAAGCCGCCGAATATCGCAAGGACATTGCGGCACACCGAAAGATGCTGGCCGATTACAGCAAGACGGTCGCTAAAAATCCGAAAGATACAGGCGAGAACGCCTACATCAAGAAGATGCGGCTGCACTGCGAGAAGTACATCAAGGCGGCAGAAGCCCTCGCGGCGGAAGCCGACGAAATGGCGAAGTTCCACACGATGCGGGCCAAGGAGATGGAAGGCAAGTAAGCCGCCGCAAACCGGGCGAAGCAGTGGCTGGAAGCGTTCACCAGCGATTCCAGCCGCTTGCTTCAGTCCGTACCTGCAAACCTGACGGTGACTAACTGAGGTCTGCGCCAGCAATACTGAAGAAAGAGGCCACAATTATGCCGGTCAAAGACAACCAACAAGAAGGAATCAAACCCAGTCCCGGTCAACCAGCAGATGAACTTCAGCCGGAAATAGTCGGCGTTGAGGCGGAGGCTGAATCACTTTCTGTCGAGCTAAAGAAACCCGGTGACGGTGAATCCGCACGGCGACCGAAGAAACGACGCTCCGCAACTCGTTGGGTCGCGTTGCTGCTGGTCGTTGGTCTGGCGGTTATCGGCTACACGCAGAGAGCGCGCGTGCAGAGCTTCTTTCAGGCGAAGACCGCAGATGAAATGACTTCGGTTGGCGACCACTCCGCCGCAGAACATAAGCCCCAGTTGAAGGTGCTTTACTGGCAGGACCCGATGCACCCGGCTTACAAATCCGACAAGCCGGGCAAAGCCCCGGATTGCGGCATGGATTTAGTGCCGGTGTACGAGGAAGGCGCGGGGATGCAGTCGAATCTGCCTGAAGGCGCTTTCAAGATCAGCGCCGAAAAACAGCAACTGATCGGCGTGCAGTACGGCGCGGCGGATTACAAGCTGGTCGCAAAAACGCTGCGCACCGTGGGCCGCATGGCTTACGACGAGACGAAGATCGTGCGCATTCATCCGAAATTTGAAGGCTGGATTGAAAAGGTCTGGGTGGATTTTACCGGCAAGCTGGTCGAGCAGGGGCAACCGCTCATCAGCATCTACAGCCCGGAGTTGTTGCAGACGCAACAGGAATTCTTGCTCGCGCGGCGCGGGCGCGAAGAACTGGCGGAGAGTACGTTCCGAGGGGCGATCAACGCTTCGGAGTCGCTTTATCAGGCGGCGCGCAAGCGGCTGGAGTTGTGGGACATCAATGAGGCGCAAATCGCCGAGTTGGAAAAGAGCGGCAACCCGACGAAGACGCTGACGCTCTACGCGCCGACCAATGGCTTCGTGCTTGCTCGCAACGCCTTCCTCAAACAGCGCGTCACGCCGGAGACGGAGCTTTACTCCATTGCTGACCTTTCAACAATCTGGGTGCTGGCCGACATCTACGAGTACGAAGCGCCGGAGGTCAAACTCGGTCAGACGGTCAACATCACACTGTCTTACTACCCCGGGCGCGTCTATCGCGGCAAAGTGACTTACGTCTATCCGCAGCTCGACAGCACGACGCGCACGCTCAAAGTAAGAATTGAAGTGCCCAATCCCGACTTCGCGCTCAAACCCGATATGTATGCCAACGCGGAGGTGAAGATTGATTACGGCAGGCGGCTGGTAGTACCGCAGGAAGCTGTGCTCGATTCCGGTTCGGAACAGACGATCTTCATCGCGCACGAGGGCGGCTACTTCGAGCCGCGCAAAGTGCAACTGGGCGCGAAGGTGGATAACAACTTCATCATCCTTGGTGGGCTGAAGGCGGGCGAGCGCGTGGTGACTTCGGCCAACTTCCTCGTTGATTCCGAGAGCAAGTTGAAATCGGCGGCGGGCGGGATGGGCATGCCCGGCATGAATCACGGAGGCGGCGGTGCGGCAAACAGTAAGCCTTCACCGCAAGCCGACCATTCGCAGCATCAGCAGGGCGCACAATCTGCG
>JAEUQO010000357.1 GCA_016789605.1 Acidobacteriota bacterium | reverse complement strand
CGAACGGCTGACCTATCGCTTCAGCGGACGCGATTTCCGCCTGACGGACGTCGCCGGCGTCGTCGCCAAACAGATCATCGCCTGATGTGAGAAGTGTGAATCCGTCGGCAGCGTGAATTCGCTCGGCTGCAAGCGGCTGTTGTAGCTCATCGCGTGGATCAGGCTGTTGCCATATGTCTCCGACGACAACCCGCCGAAGGCTTCATAGCTGAGGCTACTGACCAGCGTTGTGCTGTTGGTGCTCAAGCCGGAAATCCGCCCCGACAGACTGTACGTCGTCCCCACCGTCCGGCTCGACGGATAGCCTTCGCCGGTCGGATGCCCGGCCAGGTCGTAGCTCATCGTCGAAGTGTAGTCCTGCCACACCCCGCCCGAATGCGAATAGAAGCTTTGCGTCTGCGTCTGCGGCCTGCCCAGCGCGTCGTATTGATCCACGATTGTCCGCAGGAACGCCGGGTTCCCGCCTTCGTAACGATAAGTTACGTTGTAATAGAGCCGCCCTTTGCCGTTCTGGCTGACGTTCGGATGCTTGTCATAATACCGCTCGATGGTCGGCGTGCCATCTGAATAACTGACCGCCACGTTTCGGTTCAACGCGTCGGTGTTCTTCGATGAGATGGTCAGCAGGCAGGATTAGCAGTCATTACCAACGTTGGAGGTGGATTTAGCTCGTCATCGGCCTTTAGTATTTTTGCCTCTTCGGAAAAAGCTGAGACAAAGCTAAGTGAACACCACATGTTTCCATAGTTGTCAAAGCCAGTTTCAAATACCAAAGTATAGCGACCTGGATTTATTTCCAATGACTTGCTGTCTTCAATGCTAGCAACATCGATGCTACCATTTTCTGGAACAGTAAATGGAACTTGAATAGCGCGAACTGTATTAGTTTTAATATCTATGTGGCTCTTTATGACCACCTCTACCTCAGCAATACCAAATTCTTCTAACGTCCGAAAAGAAACAGCGT
The DNA here is from genome assembly GCA_016789605.1 of Acidobacteriota bacterium. Classification (GTDB taxonomy): domain Bacteria; phylum Acidobacteriota; class Blastocatellia; order RBC074; family RBC074; genus RBC074. The sequence continues at coordinate 12,404 of JAEUQO010000357.1, read as the reverse complement.
TATATCTCCAAGAAAAACCTTGGCTGACATGATCGTCAGTCCAGTCATTGAACGGGTTTTGTAAACTACTATCGAATACGCATATCTGAGAATAAGATATATTTATGGTAAGGTTTGCCACGATCTTACTTTGCCTCCGTTTCTAAAACTACTCTACTACCCGAATTCTAACTTTCGTGCCATCAGGAACGTTTCGGAGTTGGTTACCGAAGCTGGCCCCTGCACCCATATTATCCACTGGGGTAATTGGACGCACTGCTGCACTTCCGCCATTTTCTTTGAACATAGCAGCGGGGTATTCATCCAACTGCTTCCCGGGAATTTTGGGAATGTCTTTAAGTGACTCTACCCTTCTCGCGGTAGCTCCTGCTCTATCGACAGTTAATACGCTTGGATACCCGGCTGCTTGCGCCTCAAGAACATGTGCAGCTGATTCAGGATACTTTGAAGCACTGATAGTTACTTCTTTTACCCCAGCCTCAACCAGAGCTTCTTTAACAATAACCTGTTCTGTTGCCTCTTTAGCAAAGAGCCTGAACCCTAGCTTTCCAACACCTGTCGCTAGCGATCTGACCAAGAACACATCAGTGACTGCTAAGCCTGTGTATAAAGTTCCTTTCCAAGGATGTCCAGTTTGATAGTAATCTACCGCAGAACGCCCGCTTCCCCAAAACGGAATCAGGCTTTCCCAAAAGCCTGGCTGGCCAACCCGCTTATCAGGAGAATCAATCACCTCCTTGCAGTCGTCACAATCGTAAATCGGGTTTCCATCCTCATCGTAACCAATCGGCTCTGAATCCTTCTTTGGGTCTTGGGCTGAATGCCCTGTTGGATCAACCCATTTCAGAGGGTTATTAATCACGTATGCATAAAGGTTCAGTGTTTGTGGATTCGTTAGCCGACCACCAAAAGAGTCTGGCTTCAAAAATCGTCCGTGTAGTGAGGAATAGTACCTAAATCGAAGGAAATCTAAGCCAGTCTCGCCATCTCGGTCATATTCTCCAAATTGCTTTCTTTGTCCGTCTGCTTGTGTTGTTGATAGCCAACTGGCCCCCGTCGTCCGCACGCCAACGCCCGCAAACAATTCTTCCCCGAACGGCGCATAATCGTGCCTGCTCACCACTCCGCCGCTGCTGTTCGTCCACACGCGCGGAGTCCCCAGATGGTCCGCCGTCGCGTATTACACCACGTTCGTCGGCTCGACGGTCGCAACCAACGTCCCGCCCTTGTATGCGTACTCCTTTGTCAAAGACCCCGCGTCCGTATACTCCGCGATCAACTGACCAGCAAGATTGTAGACGGACCGCGTCGCTATGCTGCCAACCGTCCGAAGCCTGCTCTGGCAGGCGCGAAAATCTACGGCAAAGCGGTGATCGTGGTGACGATTGAACTTTTCGTGACCATGACTTGACTCGCTTGGCTTCAGCGCACAGACTTCCCGGCGGTTGTCACACAAACCATACCTGTAAGCAAGCAAATCATTTATGGGGCAGAAAGTGGAACGAACGCCGAGAGTGTTGGCCGTGATGGCGCATCCTGACGACGCAGAGATTTTGGTTGGCGGCACGCTTTTTCATTTGAAAGCGTTGGGCTGGGAAGCGGGCATCATCACCATGACCAGCGGCGATTGCGGGTCGGCGACGCTGACAAAACAAGAGATTGCACGCATTCGCCGCGCCGAAGCCCAGGCTGCCGCCGCCTTTTTGGGGGCGTGGTATGGATGCGCAGAGTTGCTCGACGTAGAGATTTTTGCCAACGCCGAAAATCAGCGTCGCGTGGTAGAGCTGATGCGGCAATTCCAACCGGATGTCGTGCTGACACATTCGCCGGTGGATTACATGGTGGATCACGAAGAGACCGCGCGGTTGGCGCGCAGCGCGAGTTTTGCGCTTTCCATGCCGCTCTATCACACGCGGCAGAACACGCCTGCCGCGCCGACGGCGGCGACGCCCGCACTGTATTACGCCGATTCGGTCGAAGGGATTGATCTGGCGGGCGAACGTCTCTGGCCGCAGTTTTACATAGACATCGGCGAAACCCTTGCGCGCAAGAAAGAGATGCTCAGTTTGCACGCGTCACAGCGCGAATGGTTGCGCACACACCACGGCGTAGATGAGTATCTGGATCAGATGACGCGCTGGGCGGCCAGTTATGGTCGCGAATGTGGCGCGACATACGCCGAAGGATTTCGCCAGCATTTAGGACACGGATATCCGCACGCGCCTGTTTTGCAACAGGCGCTCAAGTCATATAGCAAGTCAGGCAGCAAGTCAGGCAGCAAAAGGAGAATTCATCAATGAGTCAGTTGAATATCGGCATCGTCGGTTTGGGGTGGGTGGCCGGCGCGCATATCGAAGCCTTTAATCATATTCCGGGCGCCAAAGTCACCGCCGTTTGTTCGCGCCGTGAGCTGAACGACGCCGAGATTTCGGCCCAATACGGCACGCCGCTCAAAGCCTATCGCGATTATGAAGCGATGCTGGCCGATCCCAACATTCACGTGATTGATATTTGCACGCCGCATCCGTTTCACGCCGAACAGGCAATTGCCGCCGCTCGTGCGGGCAAACATCTGATCATCGAAAAACCCATCGCCATCACCTATGAAGACGCCGTCGCCATTCGCAAGGCGGTGCACGAAGCCAAGGTCAAAACCTGCGTCTGTTTTGAAGTGCGGTTTAGCCAACAGGCGACCGTCATTCAATCCATCATCAACGAAGGCTTGCTGGGCGATTTGCATTACGGCGAAGTGGATTATTACCACGGCATCGGCCCCTGGTACGGCCAGTTTCCCTGGAACGTCAAAAAGGATTTTGGCGGCAGCAGTTTGCTCACCGCCGGATGTCACGCGCTGGATGCGTTGCTGATGTTTATGGATTCGGAAGTCGAAGAAGTCACCAGTTACAGCAATCGCAGCAGTTCGCCGATTTTTGCGCCTTACGAATACGACACGACGCTGGTCACGTTGTTGAAGTTCAAAAACGGCAAATTGGGCAAAGTGGCGTCGGTGGTGGATTGTTTGCAGCCGTATTACTTCCACATTCAACTGGTCGGCAGCGAAGGCTCGGTGCTCGACAACAAATTCCACAGCCGCAAATTGAACCTGAACAAAAACCGTTGGAGCACGCTTTCGACGGCGCTGGTAGATTCGGGCGATGTGGCCGATCATCCGTATCAGCCGCAGTTTCAGGCCTTTGTGGACAGTTTCACCACGGGCAAGGCGATGCCGTTAACAGATTTCGACACGGCGTTTGAATCGCACCGGGTGGTGTTTGCCGCGGACAAATCTGCGGCGGAAAAACGCACGGTGAAGCTTGCTGAACTGACCTATTAAGCCGGAGCGATTTCAGTCTGAACCTATGTTGCAATTGCCCAAACTTTACGCGATCACGGATTGCGGGCTGTCGAACTGCACGCAGGAAGAGATCGTGGAACAACTTCTGGCGGGCGGCGCGCGCTTGATTCAATTGCGTGACAAAGACGCCAGCGCCCGTGAATTGCTGGATGCGGCGCGCGCTTGTTTACCTGCAACGCGCGCCGCAGGCGCAAAACTCATCATCAACGACCGCGTGGACGTGGCGCTGACCGCCGATGCCGACGGCGTGCATCTGGGGCAGCAAGATTTGACCGTTGCCGAAGCGCGCGAGATTTTAGGCCCGGATAAAATCATCGGCATTTCGACGCATTCGCAAGATCAATTTCTGGCGGCGCTCGATACATCTGCGGATTACATTGCCATCGGTCCGATTTATCCGACCACGACGAAAGAGAACCCTTCGCCGGTGGTCGGGTTGGATTTGTTACGCGACGCCAAAAGCATCGCTGATCGTCCGTTGGTCGCCATTGGCGGCATCAATCACGCACGCGCCAAAGAAGTGCTGGCCGCTGGCGCAGACAGCCTCGCCGTGATTTCGGCGTTGTATCCCTGGCCGGAAGTGCTCGACCTGACGAGCAAGCCGGACATCGTCGGCAGCGTGCGCGCTTTTCTGGAAGTGGTAACTCAATGATTACGGCAGAGATCATGCAACGGCTCAAAGGAATCGTCGGAGCCGAATACGTTTCGACGGCGCAAGAGGTCATTGTGGCCAATTCGCAGGACGCCCTCAAACAGGTGTTTTGCGCCGAAGCCGTCGTCTTTCCGCGCACGGCGGAAGAGATTGCGGCGATTATGCGGCTGGCCAACGAAGAGAAGTTTTATGTCACGGTGCGTGGCGGCGGCGTTGGTTACACGGGCGGGGCGGTTCCGATCAGAGGCGGCATTGTGCTGGCGACGGCGCGTCTGAACCAGATTCTCGAAATCAATCAGGCCGATTTGGTCGCCATCGTCGAACCCGCCGTTACCAATTATCAGTTGCAACAAGCCGTCGAAGCGCAAGGTTTGTTTTATCCGCCTGATCCGTCGAGCTGGCGCGAATCGTTCATCGGCGGCAACATCGCGCTCAATGCTGGTGGGCCGCGTTGCGTGAAATATGGCAACACCAAACAGTTCGTTTTGGGGCTGGATTTTGTCACGCCGACCGGCGAGATCATCAACGCGGGCGGACGCGTGCCGAAAAATGCGACCGGCTTTCACCTGGAGCATTTGTTGATCGGCAGCGAAGGCATGTTGGGCATCGTCACGCGTTGCATCTTGCGGTTGTTGCCCAAACCCGAAGCGCGGCGCACGGCGCTGGCGATTTTTGCCACGGCGCAGGACGCCTGTAACTGCGTGGCAGATTTTACTTCGTCGGGCATTTTGCCGGTCGCGCTGGAATTGCTCGACCGGACTTCGATCAACGCGATTGAAGATTTCGAGCCGTCAGGGTTGCCGCGTCAGGCAGGCGCGTTGTTGCTGATCGAAGTGGACGGATTGCGCGAATCGGTCGCGCGCGAAGCCGAAATCGTGCGCGCGATGTGCGCCAAACATGGAGCGATTCAATTTCGCGAAGCGGCAGACGACGCCGAAGCCGACGAAATTTGGGAAGTGCGCCGCAAGATGTCGCCCGCCGTGGCGCGCACAGGCAAAATCAAACTCAACCACGACGCCGTTGTGCCGCGTTCGAAAATTCCCGTGATGCTTGAATTTCTCGAAGGGCTGGGCAAACGGTCAGGCTTTCTCATTCCAACATTTGGGCACGCGGGCGACGGTAATTTGCACATCAACGTGATGTTGCAAGACGACGAAGAAGATACGCGGCGGCGCGGTGCGGCAACGGTGCAGGAAGTTTTTGCCAAAGCGGTAGCACTGGGCGGGACGATTTCGGGCGAACACGGCGTCGGGTATGCCAAAGCGCCGTATTTTGACTTGGCCGTGACGCCGCCGACGTTGGAACTGATGAAAACGATCAAGCGCGCGCTTGATCCCAACGGCGTGCTCAATCCGGGCAAAGTCTTTGAAGCGGCGCTGGCTGCGCATCAGGTCGGTTTTATCAACAGCAACCAGCCGTGTTGTTGAACAAGGTGGCTGGGTCAGTCTGGTAACACAAAAAAGCGGTAAGCCAGCGCGGAATTATCCGTTGGCTTACCGCTTTTGACGTTTGGTGGTTTTACGTTTGTGGCGTTACCACTGCGTTTTGCGTTCGAACGTATCTGATTTGGAGCTTTTCAGGTGAGTGGCGATGGCGCGCAAAATATCCATCGTGGTGATGATACCGACGATGTTGCGGCCTTCGGCGACGACGACGCGGTGAATGTGGCGGTTGTGCATCAACTCGCACACGCGTTGCAACGTTTCGTTGGGCGAAACCGCGACCGCCGGTTTGGTCATGATTTGACCCGCCAGGCTGGGCGACCACGCGCCAATGCTGTTGGTTTTGCGAACGATGTCGGTTTCAGAAAGCACGCCAGTCAGTTCACCTTCGGCGTTGACGACAGGGACGCCAGTAATGCGCCGTTCGCCAAATAGTTTCGTGACTTCTTTGAGCGGCGTGGATTCACTGATCGTAATCACGTCTTTGACCATCACGTCGGATGCATAGAGCGTCATAAGGAATCCTCCCTCGGCGGCAAAAGTTAGGGCACGATCAGAACGAAATCGGAAACGGCATAAAGCTCAGCACAAAAACCAGCAGACCGATGATGGCGACCAATTTGCGCGTCAATCCCAATGGTTCGCTTTCATCCATCACCGGGGGATGACCGACGCGCATCATCAAGGTCAAAATCACGGCGTACACTACCCAGTTCCACATGCCGTCGCGCAGCGAATAGAACGCCAAGCCGATGACGGCAACGTAACTGACAATGGCCAGCAATTTATGGCCGCGCGGTCCAAACACGGCATAGGTCACGTGTCCGCCGTCGAGCTGACCGACCGGCAGCAAATTCAGGCTGGTCATGAACACACCGATCCACGCTGCCCACATCACCGGATTCAGAGTTGTTTCTGGCGGTGTGTGCAACAACCGTTCAAAGAATTTGAACAGCAGCGGGCTTTGGAAATAGATCACATCGCCATCTGCCGCGGAAATCTGCGCCGGTTCGGCAAAATAGTGCGCGATAAAGGTCGCCGGAATGGCAAACACATATCCGGCCAGCGGTCCGGCAATGCCAATGTCGAACAGGGCGCGCCGCGACGGAATCGGCGCTTTGATTTTGATGAATGCGCCAAAGGTGCCGACTGGCGGCAACGGCACCGGAATGAAAAACGGCAATGTCGCATTGACGCCGTACCAGCGGCAGGCAATGTAATGACCCATTTCGTGCGCCGCCAGAATGACAAGCACTGTGAACGAGAAGATCACGCCCGCCTGAAATGAGCCCAGAAACAGACCGCCCGCAAAGACGGTCGTCACGATGGTCACGCCAAGCAAAAAGAGATGAAAGAGCAGGCGGCCTGCGGTGATTTGTTCCTCAGGCGCAGGCAACACCGGCGCATTGATCGGTGCTGATTGCGGCAAACGATAAATGACGGTTGGGCGATACGCATCGCCGCGCGCGGGTGGCTCGGAAGCCGGAGTGGGAAAAAGAAACGGTTGTTCCATAACAAATTACACAGACCGTAAATACCGACCAGGCAAACGGGGCGTTATTTCTTTTTGAACAAATTATCGAACGCTTTGCGCACATCGTCACGCTGGACGCTTTGTGCGCCACCGCGTGACGTCAGCGGCACACGATTGTTGGGTTCAAAGTAATCGCAAAAATTGGCTTTCAATTTGTCGCGCACATATTCCGCCTGCGTTTCACTGCACTGATTGTTCCTGCCCGGATCAAAGAACCGGCAGTTTTTACAGCAATGCAAATCAGATTCGCAATGCGGGCATTCGTCCGCACGCATGATTTTACCGATGACTTTGATCTCACGTCCACAGTTGTGACAAACCATAAACTTACCAAGGGGTTGCGATACGGCGAATACCGAGTGCGCTTTGGTGACGCTTCAGGCGTCCTGCGCAGGAGCTGGCGGTCCAAAGCAGAGAACTAAGCCCTTGCGCGTTTGTTTCGTTGCTTACCTAGCGGTGCGCCTGGGGAGATAGATTGATTCGATTGAGGACGGTAGCTATATTCTACGTTGATGTTCTGACTTCCACCCCGATGGTAGCACAGCGTGTAAAAGAGCCACAAGAAAACCGGCTCACAGCCTTCACTCTAACAATCATCCAAACCGCCGTGATTCCGATTCAAGACGCCGCTGCGGCGGCGCAAGCCAAATATGAAATCGAGCGCGCGCTGCTCAATGCGGCGGAATGGCAGTTGTTTACGCCGGACGGATTGCTGGCGGTGCTGACGCGCAGCCAATTTGAATTCAGCGTGGAATGGGGCAAGTTGATTTTTGCCTGGTGGGACAATGCGCGGTCACAGAGTTGGCGCGTGACGGCGTATCTGAGCGAGGAGGCAGAGCTTCGGTTTCAGGTGACGCGCGGTCTGGGACGCGACGCTACCTGGCTGACTTTGCGCGATGAAAGCCGCTGGCGTGCGGCCCAGGCAACGGCGCAACTCAGTCGGGCAGAGCAGCGCGGCGATTACGCGACGCTTTTGCGACAATTGCTGTGTCAGCATTTTCCGGCTTTGCGCGTATTGCGAGAAACGACGGGCGCTGACCGTATACGCGCTGTGCCCGGACGCTATGCGCGCCTGGTGTTGCAACGTGGCCGCGAACGCATTTTGGCCGTCGGCGTGGCCGATGCCGAAACACAGGCAGATGTCGAGGGTGTGATTGCTGCGGGCTTGGTTTGGCTGACGAGTTTCAACGAAACCCAGACCGACCGGGAACGCGCGCAACGATTGTGGTTGTGTTTTCCCGCCGCGCGAGGACAGACGATTCTGGAACGGTTGTCTTTGCTTACGGTTGAGCCGTTAGGCGCGCGCATCGAATGTTTTGCCGTCAATGAAAACGACGAAACGCTTTCCGCCGTGTTGCCCGTTGCGCAGGGAGAATTGCTCAATGCGCATCCACGCGAAGTTCGCTGGCCTGAGGTCGTGACGACAGACACGTATTGGCGCGAACGCATTTTGCGCCTGGCTCCGGCTTTGATCGAAGTCCGCCAGCGTCCCGACCGGCGCGGCGAAAGTTTTGTGTTGCACGGGTTGGAATTTGCGCACGTGACGGCGAGCGAGCCGCCGCGCATCCGATTTGGCGTTGCTGGCGCGCGCCCGGAACAGGTCAATGCCGGGCTGACAACATTGACCGAACAGACCTGGTCCGAACTGGCGCAACTGGTGGCAGAGATGATGCGCTTTCGTGCGCCTGACAGCGTTGAGCGGCGGCATCTGTTTTACCGGTTGCGGGCCGAAGCCTGGCTGGAATCGCTGTTGCGACGCAACATTACCGTATTGGACGCCACGCTGGATGAACGGTTTGTCTACTCACAAATTCCGGCCTGGCGTGGCGAAGAGCGTTCGGTGATTGATTTGTTGACCGTCAATCACGAAGGGCGTTTGGTCGTCATTGAAATCAAAGCGGCAGAAGACGCGCAGTTGCCGCTGCAAGGGGTGGATTATTGGCTGCGCGTGGAGCAAGCGCGCTTGCGCGGTGAATTTCAGCGCCGTGGATTATTTGGCGGATTGGCGTTGGCAGAGAAACCGCCGCTGTTGTATCTGGTGGCGCCGCGCTTGAGGTTTCACCGCACATTTGCCATGGTCGCGCACTGTCTGTCACCACAGATCGAAGCGTATCAAATCGGCGTCAACAGCAACTGGCGCGCAGGCGTCTGCGTCCGTTCGCACGAACGCGTCAATCAGGACTTAACATAGGCAGGACGCAACATAGACAAGAAGCAAAGCAGGAATGAGCAATCTGACAAACAAACCGCACGAGAATTCGGCAAACACCTACATCCCGCAAACGGCTGATGGCGTATTGGTGATAGACAAACCCGCGGACTGGACGTCGCACGACGTGGTGGCCAAAATGCGCAAGATTTTGCGAACGCGGCGCGTCGGGCATACCGGCACGCTTGATCCGTTTGCGACCGGCGTACTGGTTGTTTGCGTCAATCAGGCAACGCGGCTGGTTCAATATCTGACCGGCGACGACAAAGAATATGTGGCGACAGTGCGGTTGGGGTGGGCCACCGACACCGGCGACTTTACGGGGACGCCCACCACTCCCAAAACAGACGCACGACAGATCACCGAGGCACAGATCACAGCGGCGCTCGCGCCGTTTCGCGGACGCCTTCAACAGGTACCGCCGATGTATTCCGCCAAGAAAATTGGCGGGCAGAAACTCTATGAACTGGCGCGGCGCGGCAAAGAAGTGGAACGTCCGCCGGTCGAAATCGAAATCAAAGCGCTGGCATTACTTTCCGCCGCAGAAGCTGCCAACTGGTTTGCGCGGGCAGCGCCGCTCGAAGCGGCAACCGATCCGCTGGCCCAGGATTTTCATTTGCGTGTGGTGTGTTCGGCGGGAACCTATATCCGCACGTTGGCGGAAGACATCGGCAAACAGTTGGGAATCGGCGCGCACCTGACGGCCTTGCGGCGCATTCGCGCAGGGCATTGCCCTTTGTCACAAGCTGTGACCTTGGAACAGTTGGCTGCTTTATGTCAGGCAAACGAACTGCACACGGTGCTTGTGCCGATGGCCGAAGCCGTGGTTATGCCACACGTGACGCTGACGGAAGATGAATGCAAAGCCATCTCGTTCGGACGTTCCATCCGACGCCAGGGAAACTGGGCGCAAGACACGCCCGCGAAGCTTTGTGACGCCAACGGAAACCTGCTGGCCATCGCGGCTTACGAGGTGGAAAAGCAGGCGTGGCAGCCGCGCGCTGTCTTGTACACGAGCTGATTTTTTGTTCCCAAAGGGCAAGGGAACGGGCAAAAATAATGACCGCAATACGGTCAGAGCGAGTTCTATTGCAACGGTCAGCCCTGTGCTATACTCCGTTTGCCCATTGAGGTTACCCCCGTTCAGGCTCAAAGCACCGGCTACGGGAGAGCAAACAAACAGAGCCTGAACCATAGAAGAACAAACGACAAAACCACGCCGTTGAAACCCAAATTCGCGGCGTTTTCCTTCTCCACTCTTTTCCGGCAGACACGCGTTGTCGCGACGACCGGAAAAACAGCAACCCACAACCGGCTGTCGGTTTCCCCTCTCACGGTATAAACATTTAGACGGCCAGGAGTAGCAGCATGGCAGAGCAAGAAAAGAAGTTGAGTCTCAGCGAGCTGCTCGAAGCGCACCGGCGCGAACGCGAGCGATTGGTTTGGGAAGGAACGTTTCGTGAGTACTTCGAGATGGCGACGGCCAATCCCAAAATCGTCGGACTTTCGCACGCCCGGATTTGCGACATGATTTTGAGCAGCGGCACGGAAAAGATCGCGGAAGGTACGCGCGAAGACCTGACACGCTATAACTTTTTCAGCGACGAATTATTCGGGATCGAAGAGCCAATCGCCAAGATCATCGAATATTTCAAATCGGCGGCGCAGCGGTTGGAAGTGCGCAAGCGCATTTTGTTGCTGATGGGGCCAGTCGGGGGCGGCAAATCCACCATCGTGACCTTGCTCAAACGCGGCCTGGAAAACTGGACGCGCACCGCCGAAGGCGCTGTCTATGGCATCAAAGGCTGCCCGATGCACGAAGAGCCGTTGCATCTGATCCCGCTCGAATTGCGCCCCGAAATTGAAAAGCATTACGGTTTGTATATCGAAGGGGAACTCTGTCCACAGTGCCGGTACAACCTCGAACATGATTATCACGGGCGGCACGAAGACGTGCTGGTCGAACGCATTATTTTTTCTGAAAAAGACCGCGTGGGCATCGGCACGTTTGCGCCTTCCGATCCGAAATCCCAGGACATCACCGAACTGACAGGCTCGATTGATCTTTCGACGATTGGCGAAATCGGTGTCGAATCCGATCCGCGCGCCTATCGTTTCGACGGCGAACTGAATATCGCCAATCGCGGCTTGATGGAGTTTATCGAAATCCTGAAGTGCGACGAGAAATTCCTCTATTCGTTGCTGACCTTGTCACAGGAACAGAACATCAAAACCGGTCGCTTCGCCATGATCTACGCCGACGAAGTGATCATGTCGCACACCAACGAAAACGAATACACTGCTTTTGTCGGCAACAAGAAATCCGAAGCCCTGCAAGACCGCATCATCATGGTCAAGGTGCCGTACAACCTGAAAGTGACTCAGGAAGAACGCATCTATGACAAGCTGCTCAAACAGAGCGAAGCAATGCGCAACGTGCACATTGCGCCCAACACCCTGAAGATCGCCGCCATGTTCGCGGTCATGTCCCGGCTGGAAGAACCCAAGAAAGCCAACGTAGACATCGTCAAGAAGATGAAGCTTTATGACGGCGAAGACGTGGAAGGGTTCAAGTCGAAAGACGTCAAAGAGCTGAAGGAAGAAACCGTGCGTGAAGGTATGGACGGCATTTCGCCGCGCTATATCATCAACCGGCTTTCGAACGCCTTGGTGCGCGACAATGTGCGTTGCATCAATCCGATTGACGCGTTGCGCACGATCAAAGACGGATTTGACCAGCACACCGGCATTAACACGGACGACCGTGAACGTTATCTGAAGCTGATTCACGACGCCCGCCGCGAATATGACCAAATCGCCAAAACCGAAGTCCAACGCGCCTTTGTCTATTCCTTCGAAGAGATGGCCAAGAACATGTGCAATTCGTATCTCGACAACGTCGAAGCGTATTGCAACAAGGAAAAGCTGAAAGACCCGATCACGGAGGAAGAGTTAGAACCTGACGAACGCTTGATGCGTTCCATCGAAGAGCAGATTGGCATTTCGGAAAACGCCAAGAACACGTTCCGGCAAGAAATTCTGATCCGCATTTCGTCATATTCGCGCAAAGGCAAGACGTTCGATTACAACTCGCACGAGCGGTTGAAAGAAGCGATCGAAAAGAAAATCTTTGCCGATGTGAAAGACCTGGTAAAAATCACGACGTCCGTCAAAACACCGGACGCCGACCAATTGCGTCGCTTTAACGAAGT
>JAEUQO010000314.1 GCA_016789605.1 Acidobacteriota bacterium | reverse complement strand
AGGCTCAATCGTATATATGTATACCTATCAGGTTGACCCGAAAACGCTGACGATTTCCATTGCGGCCAGCCAGCAGTTCACGGGCGTTCTTGGCGTGGCAACTGATAATACGTTGGTTTCTGGGCGTTTTTCCCTCTCGGGCGGCGAGCAAATCGCATACGGGTGGCTTGACGGATCGGATGATAACTATGTCAATATCATTGGGTTTGCTCCAAATTCATTGCAGCCAATTTCGGTATCAAGCTGGTATTTCAACGGTCCCTATCGCGAGGGCTATTTCAGTCTAAAGGCCGGTCGCTTTAACTGGAACAGTCCTTTCGACCAGCTTGCCGTCATGACGTCTACGTTTGACGCGGGAACGACCTTGCAGGTATTAGCGGTTGATCCGGCAACTCTGGCCATTACCCCTAAAGCGAATTACAAGTTTGACAAAGAATCATTGGCTTTTGCGGGGAACAATATCTCTCTTGGCAATTTTGATCATCAGGAACCCACAGCAGGAGACCCGACAAAGCGGGAGCGAGACCCCGATTTGCAGATTGCATTGACCGGTCTGAGACGTAACGCAGACGGCAGCGTCACGACTGCAGGGGTGGCGATTCTTGACGTCTCCGATGATTTTCTGACCATCACGGCAACTTCTTATTCGGTACTTGATACCTCTTATTTCAACGGCGCTGGCCCGACGGACATGAATGTTTTGGCGGCTGATTTGCAGGGCCGCTCGTTCCGTCTCGGCGCAGGGTATAAAGTCACCGTTGATCAGACGATGCCGTCAGTCGTACTCGCCGTTCCGCCGATGCACGCGGACTATGTCAGTCCAGGCATCGGGCAACCGCCCACCGTGCTCAACCTGAGCGTCGTCCCGGATGCCTTCAACACAGTGTATGAGGAAGACGGCAGCAGCTCTTCTTCGGCTTCTTACACCCATACCACCAGCTCGTCCTTTGCCGGCGAAGAGTCGCTCAATCAGAAGATCGCACTCGGCTCGTTCGACGTGGTCACCGGCGCTCTGTCAAGCGGCGTCGCCATTGAAGATACCTTCACCGCCAAGCAGGACATCTCGACCAGCAATGACACGATCAATGGGTCGTTCAATTCCTCTGATATTGACATCTCGCAGAACACCGGGATTTCGGACGTTGTCTGGTTCAAGGACTCATCCTATTACCTCTATGTCTATCCGGTGATTGGCCGTAAAGTCTGCCCGGCGGACAAGGCGGACAATAACGGAAATTGCGCTGATAGCGACAAGGTTCCGATGCAACTGATGTTTTCAGCGCCGAAACAGACGACTATCACGCGTATGAGCACTGACACCCTGGAGTGGTACCAACCACCCTGGGAGCCCGGCAATCTGTTCTCTTACCCGGCGGGCCTTGCCCAATTGAAGCAGTACATCCCTGATATCAATCTGTTGACGGCGGACACCACCACGTTTGGCACTGACGATGCGAGCGCAACGCTCAAGACGACCTGGTCCAACGGGCGGAACACCGGGACGAACGTCACGCAGGAGAATCTGTTCACCGAAGACAACGACCTTTCGGTCGAAGGGGTTTACAGCGTCAAGTTCTTCGGTCAAGGCGGTTCAGGGTCAACCAAACTGGACTTGAACTTTGGCGGGAGCGACGGGACGAAAGGGCTGACCCAAGCTTCGGTACAGTTCAATTCAGCGCGCGGCATCACCGTCAACAAAAAGGCCTCCTTTGCCGCTCCGCTCTCCTATCAATATTTCTTTAGCCCATACATCTTCGGAAAGGTTCAGCCGGTCAACTACACCGACCCAGTTCCGTCCGATCCTAATGGGTTGCTGAGCTATGGGGCGCTGCGCACGGCTTTCACCGCCGATACTCTGGGCACAGGCACTACCCAACCAGGCAATTGGTGGTCACAATCGCCCTACAAGCAATTCCCCGATATTGCGATCAACCATCCCAACCGCTGGTCGTATGGACAGCAAGCGAAGCCGGCGAACGGCAACATTCCCGCGAACTGCGTCGGCGTTGATAACCTCAGCATGGATTGTATCTCGCAGAACGGGCGTACCCCGGAAAACCCGTGGCTCGACGCATTCCATGATATGCGGGGCTTTTTCATCACCGATGCGGCCAACCCGCCGAACGCCAACCCGTTTATCGCGGGCGGCGGTGGCGCGCAGCTTGAAAGCGCGACGGCTGGTGACAAGTTGACGCTTTCGACGCGCGTCTACAACTACAGCTTCACGGCGATGCCCGCCGGTTCGCGGGTGAAAGTCCGCTTCTACCGGATGAACTGGAACCCCGCCACGAATTTCCCGGCGGATGCCGTGCTTACTTTTAACGATGATGGTTCGACCAGCATCACTAATCCCGGCGGCGCAAGCGTGCAAATCGGGAATGACGTTGTGCTTGCCCCGGTCGCGCCGTTCAATAACGACCCGAAGGCGCCGCTCAACTGGTCGGTGGCCAGCACGACCTTCGATACGACGGGCCTGGACAATAGTGCGCTGGTTTTCTGGGTCGCGGTGTGGATGGAAGATGCGAACGGGAATTTGTTGCGAGAAGTGGCCAACCATGGTCTGACCGCCATTCCGGATGGCACGGCGACACCGGTCTTTGGAAACATTGCGTCGCTCGAACAGATGGTGGCCAACCCACTCAAACAATCGGCCAGCGACCCGGCGACGGTCTCCTTCAGCAACAACGTCGGTTTCTATAAAACTGTCTTCCACATTCTGTCGGCGACGGCGCCCACTTCGGTCGCGCGGCGTTCAGCTGCGGGCGCGGTCCAGGTCGAAAGCGTCAATATCTTTGGTTCCCCGGTCAAGCTGGGACAGCCGGCGACAGCCAAGGTTCTCTTGCGCGGCGGCGACCAGGAGTTGCGCGGGCTGACGGTCTATTTCTACAACGGTGACCCGGCGGCAGGTGGCCGGTTGGTGGATGCCGAGCGCATCGCGCGCTTGCGCGCAGGGGAACAGCAGGCGAGCAGCATCCTTTTCCGTACGAGAGAGTGCGGCTCGCACCAGCTCTTTGTCCGCGTCACCCAGGCTGGGGATGTGATCGCCACCGGCAAGTCCGCGCAACTGTTGCGGGTGGAATGTTCACAGCCGGTATGTACGACACAGCTCTGTATGCGTTCGGCGCAATATTACTCGCTGAATCTGGGCCGTTTGCCGAAAGGCGTAGTGACGGTGGCCGGGCGCGGCGCTCAGTCGCAGGTGAGCACCAGCGAAACGCCGATCATGCGGATTCTGTTGCAAGGCGGTAACGGTGCGCAGCAGAAATTCAACCAGCAGTTTGTGGCGACCCAATTGAACCTGATCAGCCAACCGGGGGCCAACCCGTCGGCGCTGAGCAGCAATCTGGTGTGTTACGGCCTCAACTTCCAACCGGTGGAGTTAAAGAGCAAGGCGATCTTGAATCCGGGCATGACGCTGGGACAGTTGTTTGACCAGGCGCGCATCGCGGCCAGTACGAACAATCTGATTGATATGCGTCAGATCTCGGCGGTGTTGCAGCTGCTCAATGGCGACGATCCGAGCGGTCGTTGTCGGCGCTAACCTGAACCAGCTAAAAAACAGGATTGGCTCGCGGCGGCTTCACGGACGCCTGGTGGGAAGGCGACCAGAGGCCGCGGCGAGTCAACTCCAAGCAAAACACCGCTTGGCTGTCTTGCAGCCAGGCGGTGTTTTGCTTTTGTGCGCCGACTTGTTATTGGTAAGAGAAACACACGCAATTTGACAAGTGTGCTGACCCAGCCTTTTTTACGCGCCGTCCAGCCATCCGTCCAGCCATCCGTCCAGCCATCCGTATTGCCACCCATAAAAAATGGGTAGTCCCACCCATATCAAATTGGGTGATGTCACCAATACCCAGCAACGCGTTTTCAGCAGATGATGCGACACGTCTGACATCGGACAACTAAGGGGAATATGAAACTACTGATCGTCGAAGACAACCCCGCGATACGCCAAATGATGCGGCGTTTGGTGGAGGACCTGGCGCAAGAAATTTATGAATGCGATGACGGCGCCGAAGCGCTGGATGCGTATCGTGAGGTGCAACCCGACTGGGTGCTGATGGATTTGCAGATGCCGCGCTTGAACGGGTTGGCAGCGACGCAGCAGCTTCTTGGCTACGACCCGGCGGCACATGTCCTGATTGTGACCAACTACGACGACGCTGCATTGCGTAATGCCGCGTCGGAAGTTGGGGCCTGTGGGTACATCTTGAAAGAGGATTTATTTGAAGTGAGAGCGCAATTGCAAAAAACACAAACACCGCCGCCTGCCACGACGGAAGTCCAATAACTCGAACACGTCAGGATGAGATGCCAGCCTGTGCTTAGCCCTCATCCTCAATCTACAACCACTTGGTAAATACAGGAGGCTTTATGCAGAGCAAGATATACGTGTGTCTGGCACGAGCCGGACGATGGATTGGAAAGGGGCGGACAGGGCGTGTGGCGCTGTTGTCACTGCTCTTGACGGCATTGACCGCCACCGGGATGTGGGCAGGTTTCCGTGACAGCCTGGCACAATCAGGGGGCGACCCTGATTACTCCGGGGTTGATGATTTCACCTATGGCGCGAAACACCTGTTGCGCAATGACGATCTGGTGATGACGTTTTCCTATGGCAGCGCCAATGGCGATTACCGCGATGTGATGTTCACCGCAGGGACAAACGACTCGAACCCTACCGTGATCAATTTTGACCAGCAAATCATTCCCAATGGGGTCGCGAACTGCACGAACAGCAACAAGTGCTATTTCGATTATGCAAGATATAATCAGGCGACACCTGCCACGGGCCGGTTTTTCAATACCGACCGGGATTGGATCGTTCAGTACCCGTTTCAATTTGACAGGAATCAAGCGCCGTTTCTGGTGGCAATGTCTGGCGAACCGTTTGACGCCACAATTACGACGGGCGCGAAACTTACCTGGCAATTTGCGACGGAAGTTGATTTTGTAATTGGCGGAAATTCGTTCCCCACGGCAGTGGCCGATTTTAACGGCGACGGGTACGACGATCTGCTGATGGGGTGGTATGACGGATCCAAATTTCCCTCTAACACCACACTCCGCATCGCTTACGCGACCAAACCGGATGATCCCTCACAGGGGTTCACCTTCGGGCCGACCTTCAGCGTGCCGAATCAATTCGGCATTCGCGATATGACGGTGGGCGATTTTGACGGCGACGGGCAGCCGGAGATTGCCGCCCTCTACATCGCTCAAGACAGAAAGCTGTATGCGCAGACGATGCGCGTGAACAAGGACACGCTGGAGATCAGCAAGACCGATGGCGATGATGTCGCTATTAACCAGATGGCGGATACGAACTACCACCCGATCTCCATGACAGCAGGGCAATTTACGGCTCTCGGTCATCAACAACTCATGGTGGCGAGTCAGTCTACCCCGGGCGCCAACGTGCAGATCAACGTTATTGATTTTGCCGAGAAGTCCATCACGCCCAAGATCGCTTCAACTTTTACCACGACTGACGGCAACCCCAACGGGGATAGCAGCACAATTGTGAAGCTCAAGGCGGCGCGCTTCAATTGGCAAAGCGCCTATGATCAGGTCGCTTTCATGACGTCAAACCTGCAGGGGTCGTATGTCTTTATCCTGACTGTTGACCCGGTGACGATGCTAGCCAGCAAGAACGCCGAATACGCCCTCACTGCCGGAGACGGCCAGGGAGGCGGGGCATATTTTGGGCGTGAGATCGCCGTCGGCAATTTCGATCACATGAAACCAAGCGAGGCTGATCCGACCAAAGAAGACCGGAATCCGAACCTTCAGGTCGCGATGATCGGTATTCGTCAAGTGAACTCTTATAAAACGATGGGGTTGGTTACCCTGAGCGTCTCCGAGGACTTTAAGTCATTCACGCAGGAGAACTATACGATCCTGAACGAAGTATTTACCGGCGGGAACCAGCTTGTTGAGATCAGCATTGCGTCGCTTGATCTGCGCGGGCGGTCGTTCCGGCTGGGCGCAGGTTACAAAGTTACGGTTGACCAGACGATGCCGACCGTCGTACTTGCCGTTCCGCCGATGCACACTGATTACGTCAGCCCGGGCATCGGACAGCCGCCCACCGTGCTCAACCTGAGTACCGTGCCTGACGCCTTCACGTCCGTATATGAGGAATCGGGCAGCACCTCCACCACGTTCACCGACACGGAAACCACCAGTTCATCATTCTCCGGCGAAGAGTCGCTCAATCAAAAGGTCGCACTCGGCTCGTTCGACGTGGTTACCGGCGCGCTGACAAACGGCGTCTCCATCGAGGACACGTTCACCGCCAAGCAGGACCTTGAGAACAGCAACGATACGATCAACGGGTCGTTCAATTCTTCCGATTTCGATGTTTCACAGAACACCGGGCTTTCCGACGTTATCTGGTACCGGGACTCTTCCTACTATCTCTATGTCTATCCGGTGATTGGCCGTAAAGTTTGCCCGGCGGGCAAGGCGGACAAGAACGGAAATTGCGCTGACAGCGACAAGGTTCCTCTGCGGCTGATGTATTCGGCTCCGAAAGCGGCGACAATCCAGCGTCTGGCCACCGACACCGTCGAGTGGTATCAACCGCCCTGGGAGTTCGGCAATCTGCTTTCCTATCCGGCGGGCCTCGATCAATTGAAGCTGTACATTCCCGATATCAATCTGCTGACAAAAGACACCGGCAGTTTTGCCACGGACGACGCAAGCGCGACGATCAAAACGACCTGGTCCAATGGGCGGACGACCGGGACCAACATTGATCAAAAGAAGCTGTTCACGGAAGACAACGACCTTTCGGTCGAGGGGGTATACAGCGTCAAGTTCTTCGGCCAAGGCGGTTCAGGGTCAACCAAACTGGACCTGAACTTTGGCGGCAGCAACGGGACAAACTCGCTCACGGAATCGTCCACTCAATTCAACTCCGCGCGGGGCATGACCATCACCAAGACGGCCTCTTTTGCCACCCCTAACGCCTATAAGTATTTCTTCAGCCCATTCATTTTTGGGAAGATTCAGCCAGTCGGCTATACCGACCCAGTCCCGGCGCAAGCTGACGATCTGCTGGTCGGGTACGGGACGCTGCGCTCAGCCTTCACGGTCGATCCGATTGGCTCAGCCGGGACAGGGGCTGGCGGTTGGTGGTCACAATCGCCCTACAAACAATTTCCTGATGTGGCGGTCAACCATCCCAACCGCTGGAGTTACGGGGCGCAGCCAAAACCGAGCAATGGCATCATTCCCGCGAACTGCATCGGCATTGACAATGTCAGCATGGATTGTGTCACGCCAAACCTGAGTACCCCGGAAAACCCGTGGCTCGACGCATTCCACGATATGCGAGGCTTTTTCATCACCGACGCGACCAACCCGCCGAACTCCAACCCGTTCGCCGCGGGCGGCGGCGGCGCGCAACTCGAGATGGCAAAGGCTGGCGACAAGTTGACGCTCTCGACGCGCGTTTACAACTACAGCTTCAAGGCGATGCCCGCCGGGGCAAAAGTCAAAGTCCGCTTCTATGGGATGGAGTGGGACACGACCAATAATTTCCCCGCTGACGCGAAGCTTCAGTTTAATAATGACGGTTCGATCACGATTGTTGATCCGGGCGGCAAAAGCTTCCTGATCGGCGAAGTGGCACTCGCTCCGATCTCACCTTTCAACAATGGCCCGCAAGCGCCGCTCAACTGGGCGCTGGCCAGCACGAATTTTGACACGACCCCCTATGAAAACAAGGCGCTGGTTTTCTGGGTCGCCGTGTGGATGGAAGATGCGAATGGAATCCTGCTGCAGGAAGTCGCGAGCCACGGGCTGACTGGGCTTCCGGCGAGCACGGCGACACCTTTCTTCAAGGACCTGGTGGCGCTGGAACAGATGGTGGACAACCCGCTCGTGCAATCAGACACGGATCCGGCGAAAGTCTCCTTCAGCAACAACATCGGCTTTTACAAATCCGCCTTCCACATCCTGCCAAAGACGTCGGCTACCTCGAGTGCGGCCCGCGCCGCCGCAGACTCGGTCGGGGTCGAAAGCGTCAGGGTCGACAGCGTTTCGGTCAAGCCGGGCAAGTCCACGGCAGCTACTGTGATGTTGCGCGGCGGCAAACAGGAACTGAACAGCCTGACGGTCTATTTCTATGATGGCGACCCGGCGGCGGGTGGCCAACTGATAGACGCCGAACGTGTCGCGCGGTTGCGTGCGGGCGGACGGCAGGCAGTGAACATCCTCTTCCGCCCGAAAGCCTGCGGTTCGCATCAGCTCTTTGTGCGCGTCACCAAGAGCGGCGACGTGATCGCAAGCGCTCAGGCGACACAGTCCGTCCAGCTCGATTGCGCGCCGCCGGTGTGCACGACCCAGCTCTGTATGCGTTCGGCGCAGTATTACTCGCTGAATCTGGGCCGTTTGCCGAAAGGCGTGGTGACGGTGGCCGGGCGCGGCGCTCAGTCGCAGGTGAGCACCAGCGAAACGCCGATCATGCGGATTCTGCTGCAAGGTGGTAACGGTGCGCAGCAGAAATTCAACCAGCAGTTTGTGGCGACACAGTTGAACCTGATCAGCCAACCGGGGGCCAACCCGTCGGCGCTGAACAGCAACCTGGTGTGTTACGGCATCAACTTCCAACCGGTGCAGTTGAAGAGCAAGGCGACCTTGAATCCGGGCATGACGCTGGGACAGTTGTTTGACCAGGCGCGCATCGCGGCCAGTACGAACAATCTGATTGATATGCGTCAGATCTCGGCGGTGTTGCAGCTGCTCAATGGCAACGATCCGAGCGGACGTTGTCGGCGTTAACCTGAAACCCGGTTTGGCTTGCTACAGTTTTCAACGGACTTCGTGGGGAAGGTAACGGGAAACTGTGGCAGGTCAACTCAACCCAGAATGCCCGCTGGCAACCGTCAGCGGGCGTTTTGGCAAGCAAGCGTGTGTGCGTGTTTGGGCGTAACACACAATGGCTCACAGCCGCTCCCAGCCTTTTTACGTCAACTTCATCCCGTCACATCTGCGTATTGCCACCCACGAAAAATGGGTAGTCCCACCCATATCAAATTGGGTGATGTCACCAATACCCGTCAGTGGCATTTTCATCGAATATATCAGCGTCAGAAACGTACAGAGCGCGTAACGTGAAGCCAGGAGGATGTGATGGAAAACGAAATGGCGAATGATCCATTTGCAACTACGGAAATAGAAGTTGTGGCTGTCCGTATCGGTAGCAAGGCCCAGGCGGGGCGAACGCGTCAGATGCCAGAGCAGACGGCAGACGCTGATGCCGATCCGCTGGCGACCAATAAGCTGCCAGAGGTTGCCGATCCGGTTAGACAACGGAGCGAGTCTGGCAAGGTTGTAACGCAACGGTACTGTTAATCGGCGACTCAGGTTTCGGAGGGAGAAATGACGGAATGGAACGCAGTTGGATACGCTGAGATATCGGGGTTGCAAGAGGCGATGGCGGAAGAGCAACTTTCCTTGCTGACGCTCAGCGGTCAGGAGCGAATCTTGGATGTTGGGTGCGGCAACGGAAAGATCACGGCGAAAATTGCCGCGCGGCTTTCAGCTCAGGCGGCGGGCGGCACGGTGCTGGGAACTGACTCTTCGCAAGAGATGATCGCTTTTGCGGCAAGTCATTTCGCTTCATCGGCCTATCCCAATTTGCGTTTCGAGGTGGCTGACGCGCGCAGTTTGCCATACCGCGACGAATTCGATTTGGTGGTCTCGTTCAATGCGTTGCATTGGGTGGTGGAACAGGAGCAGGCGCTGCGGGCGATCGCACAGGCGTTAAAACCAGCCGGTCGCGCGATCTTGCGCTTTGTGTCAGAAGGCGAACGCCAGTGCATTGAAGATGTGATCGAAGAAACTCGCAAGTCTGCGCGTTGGAGCAGCTACTTTCAGAATTTCCAACAGCCCTATCGCCATTTCACGCCGGCGCAGTATCGCGTTCTTGCTGAACAAAGCGGCTTGGACACGACCAGCTTGCGCGTGAAAGACGAAGCCTGGGATTTCAAATCGCGTGAAGCCTTCACCGCATTTTGTCGCGTCACGTTGGTTGAGTGGACGCGCTTTTTGCCGGAAGGCGAACGGCTGGCATTTGTCGCCGATGTGCTGGATCGCTATCAGCGCGTGGCGGCAACGACGCCTGCTGAGGCAAATACGTTCAAGTTTTACCAAATAGAGCTTGTGCTCGAACGTCGTTCTCTGGTGCGTGAAAGGATGGCAGAAGTGGAAATTGCTTCTGCGAGATAAAGATTTGACAGGGGGCTTGTAATAAAGAAATGAAACCGATGAGAAGACTGATATCGCAATTTTTGGCAATCATTTTGTTGGTTGGCAGCATCGTGCCTGCCGCGTGGGCGCAACAGCCAAACGACACCAAGGTCACGACCACCGGACCGGTCAGCACGGCGCAGGGCACCAGCAAAATTCAGCCCGGTCAAGGCTCAGAAGGTACGGGCGCGACTTATAACTTTTTGCCCTACAGCTTGCCGGGGCAGTATCCGAACCCGCTCACGCAACAGATCGAGAATCAGCCTTTTGATATCGCTTATGCCTCGCGCACACGACCGGTGCAAACCAGCGATTGGTGGACGGGCATCGGGTTGCAATGGAGCAACGATCAACACACGGTTGGCTGGGTGATTGGACGCAGCGATGCCGAAGGCAAAGCCGGACGTTCAAGAGGCTTTATCGCCGAACCGTTTTCCATGAGCTTTATTGATTACGCTGATTCTCCGGCCAATAAGATTCTCGGTATGAGCACCTATCCGGCGGGATTGCGGTTGTGGAGCCCTAACAAGTTTTCGGTGCAGAACACCGGAAAATCAGTTCCTGATCAAAAAGTTTTTGATGCCTCAAACAATTATGGCGGTTATGGCAACGTGGCGGAACCGTCCCCGGTTGTCACCGTGGGGCTTGCGGGCGTGCATCCGTTGGGGACGGACGTGCGCACGCAAGCGCCCTGGTCAAACGTCAAAGTCCAAAGCTATTCCGATTGGGGCACGGTGGTTTCTTATGCCGATACGCCAGGGGAAATGACGATCACGATGGCGGCGGGCAGCCCTTTTGTCTGGTTTGAACGTACCCAGGGCACTGCGGCATTCCAGGTCTGGGCGGGCGACCCCCAACCGGCGGAAGGCGGCGCAATGTCGGTTTGGTACAACAACGGCAACGTGTTGGGCATCACGGTTTCAACCGCGTACGTGCCGTTTATGAGTCTGCCGGTGGTTGGTTCGTCGGCGTCTTACGTGATTTATGCTGATCAGGGAAGCTGGTCAGAACAGAAGTCTTCGAATGGGGTTCCCATTTCGCTGTTCACCAACACGGCCGCGACACGCGCAGCCGTCCTGTCATTGCCGCACAACATTGATCCGAACAACGTCGCGGCCTTGATCGCAGCCAAAGATGACCTGGGCAAATACGCCACCGTCAAAGTTACCGACACCCGGTTGCACTATCCGCCTGTTGCCGGTTCTGACACTTCGGTGACGCTGAGCAATGGGCAAACCTTGCCGCTCGGTTTTGACGAAAAGAACGCGCTCATTCGCAGCAAGCTGCAATTGACGACCGCCGCCTTTCCGATCAACGGCTTTTCGGGCAATACGCCGTTGCAACTGGTCTTTCCGCACCATCGCAAAACGATGATCGCCGACAGCCAGAAAAACATTCTCGGTGGCAGCAATACGCCGCAATACACTTGGAACGGCGTCATCGGACAGTACTACGCATACGCAGGCGCTTCGCACGTGCGCGAACTGACAAACCCGGGCGGGTTGCCGTTTTTGCCGGGCGTGAGCATGAATTCAGCGGCGCAAAATCCGCTCGTGAGTGGACAGGCGGCGGCAGATGACGTTTACCAAACGATGAAGACATGGTTCTTTGTCGAAGAGCCAGTGCTGCCCGGCGGCAAAGATAAAGACGGAAAAGACATTCCTGCCAACATCGGTTCGTTTGCGCGCAATCTGGGGACCTATGTCAACGTCCAGACCAACAGCTACATTCAGGGCATTTCAGGCATTTATGAAATGATGAATGTGGCGGAACAGTTGTCGCGTGCGCCGCAACTGGCCGTGACCGACACGGACTTCGGCAAAACCAAACAACAGGTTGCGGTGGAAATGCGCAATTACATGTTGCAAACGTTGAAGGAGATGGTCGGTCAGTGGGCCGACGTCTATACGGCGCAATTCTTCTGGTACAACTCGCAATACGATTCGCTCTTCGGCTTCCCGCAGGGCTTCGGTTCGATCCAGAACTTCAACGATCACCATTTCCATTACGGCTACTTTTTGCGTACGGCAGCGGCGATTGGCCGTTATGACAAAACCTGGCTGACCAACTACATGCCGCTGATTGACCAGATTCGGCGCGATGTGGCGACCTATGACCGCAACGATACGCAATATCCTTTCCTGCGCGAATTCAGCCCCTTCTATGGTCACAACTGGGCTGACGGCACGGGACAAGACGGTCAAAACCAGGAATCGGTGAGCGAAGCGATGAACTTTGCTTACGGAATGATCGAGCTGGGCCAGATCCTGGGCGATACCAATTTGCGTGATATGGGCGTGTATATGTTTGCCGAAGAAGAACTCTCGGCACAGCAATACTGGTTCAACTCAGACGCCAATCTGGCGAACTCCACGGGAACGCCTTACAACGGCAACTGGCCTGACGCGCTCGTTCATTACACCGGTCCGGACGGGCAGCCGTGGAAGACAACGCTGATCACGAACGTCAAACAGTTCGGCGTTTTCCGCAGCACCTTCTTTGGCGGCATTGCCGGCGCATACACGATTCAGCAAACCCCGCTGACGGCATATATGCTGTTTTTCGGGCGCAACCAGAATTGGCTGAAAGAAACCTGGAAGCAGTACTTGCTGGATTCCGGCGGCGCGCCGCAAGGGCCGTATGAAACCATCGTCGCCGCGATACAAGCCCAGATGCCGGCAACCGGGACGAATCTGACCGATGTGGGATTGACGCCCGCGCTCAAACGCATCAACACGACGCACAACTTTTTCCCGGGCGCGCCCAATGCGCACGCCAAACACTGGGCCTATACGTTGAGTTCGCTCGGGCAAATTGACTTTGGCGTGGTGGCTGACACGACCAGCTATGCGGTATTCAACAACAACGGTCAGCGTACCTATACGGCGTATAATCCCGGCGTCAATGACATCACGGTAACGTTTACCGACAAAACCAGCGGCGCCAAAACGACTCTGCTGGTTCCAGCGGGAACGATGGCCAGCAAAGTGCCTGCCGGTGCAGACAACGTCGACCGCGTTACGCCCTATACGCCTGATTCACGTCGGCTCTATTTGCGCAGCGGCGGCGTGCTTTCGACTACGCCAGGAACGTGGATGCTTCCGCAAGGACAAACAGGCTTCCCGACGGACCTTTCCGCTTTGTCGGGCAATCTGGTGCAAGTTCCGGTGCGGTCAGACCAAACCAACGCAGCGCCGCAACCGATTACGCAAACACCGATCGCACCGCCGCCCGCGTCAGATATTCGTTCGTGGACGACAACGTTCAGCGGCAAGCTGGCGAGCGATCCATTGCAGCAGGTTACGCGGTTCGCGCTTTACACGAATCAATCCCTGTATCCTGGCTGGCAACAAGACCCCACCAAGGCCGGTAATACCGTGACCGTGCGTTTTGTTTACGACTTCAATTCGGACGGCACGCCGGATCGCGTCGAAGTGTTGCAGAACGCGCCGCTGTCCAGCGGCAATGCCTTCCAGTACGAAAGCAAGCTGACGGAATACACCGGTGACCGGCTTTTCAACGGACCGATTGGCCGCGGAAACGTGTTTATCGGCGCGCTTGTCGGCGGTGTGATTGGTTACACCGCTCCTTATCCGAGTGAAGTGACAAATGGCACGCTGACGGTGCAATTCTATGGCGGGTCGAATCCGAACACGGTGCTGTTGCAGCCGTACTACCTGTCGCAGGATGCGTCGCCGTTGACCAATCGCGCCTCGTGGGTCAGACCGCCGTACGAAGCCAATCCCACGCAAGTGGACCCGCAACCCAAGAACACCTGCTCGACGGTGTGTTTCGTGTCGCCGGATTATTACCTGCGCAATTTGCACCGTTTGCCTGCGGGGACGGTGGCGATTGCGGGTGGTGGGCTGAATGCCACAATCAGCACCAGCAATACGAATGGGATGCGGTTGGCGTTGGATGGTGGCGCTTCGGCGCAGGACAAATTCAACCGCGAATATGTCGCGGCGCAATTGAGTTTGCTGGTCGCGCCGGGATTGGATCAGGCCGCTCTGGCCAGCAAGTTGAGTTGTTACGGACTCAGCTTCCAGCCGGTGGTGTTAGGCAGCGGCGCAACGCTGACGCCAAATGCGACACTGGGCGTCTTGCTGGATTATGCGAGAAGCGCTGCGCGTAACGGCAATGCGAGAGACTTACAAGCCTTGACCAGTTTGCTGGCGCTGCTCAACACCAGATGCCGGTAAGCGGTTGGCAATAAGGCCCCTTAACAAGGCGGCGCGGACTGACACTCAGTTCGCGCCGCCTTTTTCTTTTGTCAGCCGGTTTAGGTACTATCGAAGCTCAAGCAAACGAGTTCATCACTGACAAGGAAATCTCTTTAATGCGAGCGCTTCTTTATGATGCTTTTGGCGTCTTTCCGCGTGTGGCGGAAGTGCCAGACCCGGTCGTTCCTGTGGACGGCGTTGTGATTGCCGTCAAAGCCACGGGCCTGTGTCGCAGCGACTGGCACGGTTGGCAAGGGCACGATGCCGATATCCAAACGCTGCCGCACATTCCCGGACACGAATTTTCCGGCGTGGTTGCAGCCGTCGGCTCTGCCGTGCGCCGCTGGCAAATCGGCGACCGTGTGACGACGCCGTTTGTGCTCGGTTGCGGAAGCTGTGTGTATTGTCTCGCCGGCGACCAACAGGTATGCGAGAAACAGTTTCAACCGGGATTCACCGGCCAGGGCTCGTTTGCCGAATACGTCGCCTTGCCGTATGCCGACACCAATCTTGTGCGGTTACCTGAAGCGCTGGATTTTGCCGCCGCAGCGGCGCTTGGTTGCCGATTTGCGACGGCGTTTCGCGGCCTTGTCGCACAAGCAAGGCTGCGCGCTGAGGAATGGATTGCCGTGTATGGTTGTGGCGGCGTCGGGCTTTCGGCAGTGATGATCGCTGACGCACTGGGCGCAAAGGTGATTGCGGTTGATGTCGCGGAAGAAAAGCTGGCCCTCGCGCGACAAGCGGGCGCAAGGCACACAATCAATGCGGCAGTGTTGGCCAAGGTGCCAGACGCGATTCGCGAACTGACTGCAGGCGGCGCGCATGTTTCCGTGGATGCGTTTGGCAGTCAGGAGGCTTGCCGCAATTCACTGCTTTCGCTCAGGCGTCGTGGGCGACACGTTCAGATCGGATTGCTGGCCGGAGATCAGGCCGATCCGTCGTTACCGATGGGAAAAGTGATTGCGCACGAACTGGAAATCTACGGCAGTCACGGTATGCAAGCGCACGCCTATCCCGAAATGCTGGACTTGCTCACTGCTGGAACGTTACCGCTGGCCAGGTTAATCGGGCGACACATCAGTCTGGATGACGCCTGCGCTGCGCTGGCAAATCTCGCCACATCGCCAGAAACGGGCATCACCATCATTGATCGCTTTGCCGCCTGAACGCGTTTACGAACTGAGCATGAAAACTCCTGTTGCCCTGATTATCTTCAATCGCCCGGATTTGGCAGCGCGCACCTTGGCGGCGATTGCCGCTGCCAGGCCCGAAACCTTGTTGGTCATTGCCGACGGGCCGCGCCCGGATCGGCCAGAGGACGTCGAAAGGTGCGCCCAAACGCGCGCCGTCATCGAACACGTTGACTGGGAATGCAAGGTGCTGACCAATTTTGCCGAGACCAATCTGGGGTGCGGCTTGCGCCCTCTGACCGGCATCAACTGGGTGTTTGAACAGGTCGAAGACGCCATCATTCTCGAAGACGATTGTTTGCCCCATCCGACCTTTTTTCCTTACTGCGAAGAGTTGCTCGCGCGGTATCGCGACGATGAACGCGTGATGATGATCGGCGGGCTGAACTTTCTGGGAAAATGGCAGACGCCTTATCAGAACTATCACTTTTCCTATTTCGGCAGTTCGTGGGGCTGGGCTTCGTGGCGGCGTGCGTGGCGGTTGAACGATTACGAAATGAAACTGTGGCCGACGGTGTTGGAAGCGCGTTTGCTCGAACAGATGTTTCCTGATCCGGTGCATTGCCAATATTGGAAAGACACTTTTCAGCGCGTTTACGATCAGCAAATCGCGGGCGTGTGGGATTACCAGTGGTTGCTGGCCTGTTGGATCAACAGCGGCTTTCGCATCTTTCCCGAAGTTAATCTGATTTCGAATCTGGGCTTTCGTGACGATGCAACGCATACATTTGGTGATGGGCCGTATGCCAATATGCCGACGGTCGGCGTGCGATTACCGCTGCAGCATCCGCCGTTTGTGATGCGCAGTGCGGAAGCCGATGCGTTGATCGCCGAGCGGTTTTGCGTCGAAGAAGGATATCGTTGGCAACCGCCGCCGCCGACGTTGCGTATGCGGGCAGGGAAGCTAGTGCGCCGTCTGGGCCTGAGGCGATAAGGCAAACGATGCGCATTCTTCACTATTCCACTGATGACGTTTCAGGCGGCGCAGCCAAAGCTGCCTATCGTTTGCACACGGCTTTACGCGCTGCCGGGCAGCAATCCCAATTGATCGTGCAACGCAAACAGTCAGACGATGACGACGTGCTGACGTTGCCACCTTTGCAGCTCAATCCCTGGCACGCCCGCGCGCTGCGTTGGCGACAACGCATTCCTGCCTTGCGTCAGGAACTGCCGCGCGTCAATTACATGTTCAATTTCAACCAGCAGCCGCAATGGGATTGGCAGGCGTTTCTCGCCCAAGACCAACAGCCAGCGGACATTCTCTGTTTGCATTGGATCACGGGGTTGCTGGATGCGGCAGCGATGCGGCGATTGTATGAGCATTATCGCTGTCCGCTGGTGTGGGTGATGGCGGATCAGGAGCCAATGACCGGCGGCTGTCACTATGCGTTTGGTTGTGAAGGCTTCACACAGAGTTGCGGGCGCTGTCCGCAGCTTGCTTCGACCACGGCGCAGGATCATTCGCGCCAAACCTGGGAAGAGAAACGGCGTCAGCTCAGCGATTTGCCGCTGTGTTTTGTTGCGCCGACCAGTTGGGGCGTCAAGGAATTGAAACGCAGCTCCTTGTTTGGACAGCATCGCGTAGCGCTGTTGCCGTACCCGATTGATACGACGACGTTTCGTCCGCTTTCGCCGTTGGTCGCGCGCGATTTGTTGCAACTGCCTGCGGACAAGAAAATCATCTTTTTCGGCGCGACCTATCTGGAAGACCGCCGCAAAGGTATGACGCATTTGCGCGATGCGCTTGGCCAACTGGCGCACACCCTGGAATCGGACAGCCAACTCAAACGCGAAGACGTGTTCTTGTTGGTGGCTGGGTTGCAAGGCCGCAGTTTGTTGCCGCAATTGCCGTTTGCCGGCAAATACGTCGGCCATTTGAACAACGAATTGACGCTGGCGCTGGCTTATCAGGCGGCGGATGTTTTTGTTTGTCCTTCGCTGGAAGATGCCGGGCCGATGATGATTCCCGAAGCGTTGTTGTGCGGCACGCCCACCGTAGCTTTTGCGATGGGCGGCGCGCCTGACTTGATCAAAACCGGCGAAACCGGATATTTGGCTGCCTTGGGAGACGCTGTTGATCTCGCGCGGGGCATGCATTCGTTGCTGACGCAGCCAGACAACACGCCGATGCGCGAGGCCGCGCGCGCCGCCGCATGGCAGGCGCATGCGCCCGAACTTGTGACCGAACGTCACCTGCATTTGTACCAATCCTTGCTCACCGCACACGGCAATTCACCAGTACATTAAATTCTCTGGAATCCGGGCACGATTCGGCGTGAAATATTCATGTCGGTTTTGCGCCCGCGCTCACCTGCTTCGTCACTTTCTGTGACGGCTTTTCGGTGTGCAATTGAAAAGCTCCGCCCTATGCTAAGCAGCGTTTGGCAGCGATGCGCATTGCCGCATCATAGACAAACGCGGTTGTTCAAGACTTCTCT
The DNA here is from genome assembly GCA_016789605.1 of Acidobacteriota bacterium. Lineage (GTDB taxonomy): Bacteria > Acidobacteriota > Blastocatellia > RBC074 > RBC074 > RBC074. The sequence goes on along the minus strand of JAEUQO010000314.1, from coordinate 24,949 downwards.
GACGTGCTGGTCGGACCTCACCTTAACAGACAGAGAACTGGCGCATGACGCCTGTTCCGTCTCGCTCCGACGCAGCCGCTGGCAACCCGCCCCCATTCGTTCCCCAATTTTATCTACATCGGGTCACGGCAGAAGCCTGCCTTGGCAGTGCATAGTCGTGGCTAGGGACATATTTGGTGTGCCTCTGGTGCCCCCGGAGTAAACCTATGTCTGTTTTATTGCCGACGAATGGGGCGTTGTCGAATTCGGCGGGGCTACGATCTGCTGCGGCGTTGTTGCGCCCTGTGCGTGTGCTGCATTTGATCAGCGGCGATGGGCGCGATCCGGGGTTGGCGACGTTGCTCAACGCGACAGAGCGCCAGACGTGTGAATCGTTGGTGGCGACTTTGAGCGCCGCAAACGAATGGCACGCGCAATTGCAGGCGCAAGGGCACAAGGTCACCGCGCTGGATTGTTTGTCACGTCATCGCTATCCGTTGGCCAGTTGGCAATTGCGCCGCATTCTGTTGCAGGAACGCATTGACGTCATTCACGCGCACGGGCACGACGCTGCGCCCATGGCGTTGGCCGTGGCGATGCAACTGGATCGCCGCGTGATTGTGACACCGCTGCCTGGAGATCAGGCCGGTCGCCGCCAGGCGCGTTTGACGGATTGGATTCACCAGCGCGCAGACCATTTCATTGTGTCTTCGCAACAGGAGCGCGACCGGCTGATGACTCTGGCGCGCATTTCTGCGGCGCGGATTTCAGTGCTGCCGTGGGTGCAATCGCCGTCAAGGTTTGACACATTGTTGCCGGCGGAAGTCGCGCGGCTGCGGACTGAATTTGGCGCGGCTGCGCGACCGTTGTTGGTTTGTGCGACACGGCTATCTTCTGGCGGCGGACATCGGTATTTGCTGGAAGCGTTCGCGCGACTGACGCGCGCGGGGCTGACGTGCGCAGGGCTGAATGCTTCTTTGGTGCTGGTCGGAGACGGCCCGTTACAAAGTTCGTTGGCCTGGCAGGCGGCAGAGGCCGGATTGACAGATCGTGTGCAGTTTGCGGGCTGGCGTGCTGATGCCTTGGCGTTGCTTGCTGCGGCGGATGTGGTTGTGCATCCGGCCGTGCACGAAAATTGGCCCACCACCGTTTGCGAAGCATTGTTGCTGGGACGCCCGCTGGTGACCACAGACGGCAATGGCATACGCGAACTGGTCGGCAACAATGAACGCGGCCTGATTGTGCCGCCTGCCGATGTCGAAGCATTGTGGGCGGCGTTGGCCTGGACAATTACCGGATTGGCCGAAGCAGAGGCCAAAGCCGAACGGGGCCGCCGCGAATTGCGAGATTATCTAGATGCCGGGCGCGTAGCGCGCGAGCATGTTGGATGTTATCAACGTGTGGCCGCCGTTCAATCGTCGCATGAACCAGCGCTACGCGCCGCTGGCTGAAGTTAGGGGCAAAGGCACCCCTGCCTGTTTGGACTGGTGAAGAGGTGTTATGAGCCAATCGCACTAGGGTAGGCATCGGTGATACAGGCAGGGATGCGTTTGTCTCGCGCTTTCGCCGTGGTGAACGCCCGAATTGAATATTGGCTATCAACGGTTGGTTGGCGGCGTTAACAGCAAAGCGCGCCAAGCGCATGCGGGCTTGCACGTCTACGACTTCGCGAATGATCGGTGCATCGCCGAATGCCAACGCCGGGGCGGATTTTTCTCCCTTGTGATTGCTCTTGTTCGGCAAAACCTGAATGCGCGCCACCTGATGTTTGCCGGCAAGCCAGCTTTGTCCTGGCGGCAATGCCAGCGCGATGCCAACGCGGCCTTCACGCAACGACGTCGCATTACTTGTGCGAAAAATTGCCGACTCTGCAGCTACGCCTTTTTCCACCGCCGCCACGCGCCAGCCAGTTCCTGTCAGCGCCACGCTGAACCCCAGCGCATTTTCACCGCCTGTTGTTTCCCACCAGACTGAAATCCAACGCGCGTTGGTTTGAGCGTCTGTTTCCGTCGTCAATGAGATCACGCTTGGTTGGTAGCTTTCTGCCACAGCCGCAATCTTCTGCACCCTGTCGACACTCGGTGAAACGCGCGACGGTCGCAAACTGACGCTTGCAGCAGCGGCGGGGCCGCCTGCGCCCGACACTGGATCAAGCCCAGCGGCAAACCTGCCAGCTTGCACCCAATCGCTGACTGAAATCACGCCATTGCCCATCGTTTCGCGCGGCGCACAATCCGCGCGTTGAAATTCGCTGCCAGACGCGACGCCGCCAGGATTGGCGACAAACAAACCAATCTGCACCCAGTCCGAGATCGTCACAGAGCCGTTTCCGTTGCCGGTTGGACGCGGCATTACATCGCCTTCAAAACTAGGCTGAATGGTGAAAACGGCGCTGGTGGCATCAGGGCAGGAGGCTTTGCTGACGCTGACTGTGCCGCTGGTTGCATTGGGGGGAACCACGGCATTGATCGTCGTACTGTTGACCAGCATGAAACTGGTTGCCGTGCCATTGAAACGAACGGCGGTCGCATTGTCGAAATTCGTGCCGGTCAATACGACGGTCGCTCCGGGCAAGGCTGCGTTCGGCGCAACGTTGCTGATGGTTGGGCAATTCAACACGGTGAATGATTGCGTCTGGGTCGCTGAACAGCCTGTTTTGTTGAGCGTGATCGGGCCGCTTTGCGCGCCGTTGGGAACCGTCACGGTGATTTGTGTCCCGGTGCCGTTGATGCTGGGGCTGCTGGCGGCGATGTTTCCGCCAAATACGACGCTGCTCACACCGAGAAAGCCCGTGCCGTTGATGGTTAAATTGTTGCCGGGCGCGCCGCTGGTGGGATTGATGTTGGTGACAGCGGGGCAAGCTTGGGTCGCGGCAAAATCTTCCGCCAGATAGGAATCATCCAGGCCGGTCAGGTTACGCACGGTCGGATTAAAGGTGTAATTGCTGTGCGTCGGGGTGACGCGGTAATCGCCTTCGAGATAACAATCGGCAAAGGTGTATTGGCCTGAACCGTTGGTCATTGCGTTGACCGGGGCAACCGAATCATCTGACAGCAAGGTCAGCGTGACCGTGGCCAGATTGCTGCTCAGCCCGGAGATTGTGCCCGCGATGGTCAACCCTGCGCCTTTGGCCAGAAAGTTGACATTGGTCGTTGTCGTCGTCAGGTTGTTGGCGCTGGGCGGTTCAAATTTCACCGGCTGCCCGTTACCCGCAGTCGCCGACGGAGTAATCGAATACGTGATGTTCTCGCCGGTTTGTTGCGGTTCTGCCAGCGCAGCGCTTTCTGCCGCAGCCAAACCAATCGGCGCTGTCACACTGAAAAATACGGTATTGGAAATCTGGGTGCCGTTGGCGACGGTAATCGCATAGCGGCCTGATTTGCTTAAGTCGGCGGCGCCGAGCACCACGCGCAGCACCGTCGAACTGACATAGGTTGTGGTGCGTGGCGAAGCGTTCCAGCGCACGGACGAATTCGGAGTGAAGTTTTGCCCCACGAGCGTGACTGTCAGACCTTGGCTGCCTGTGGCGGCTGCGGATGGGTCAAATGCCGTGATGATCGGTGTGGGCGTCGGTTGCGTTGCGGGCAGAATGCTGAAAAACACTGTGTTAGATGTTAGTGTCACGCCTGTGGTCGCGGTGAGCACGTTGATGGCAGCCCTGCCCGCTGCGCCAATGTCGTTGGCCGAAATCGTGGCGCGCAATTGCGTGCTGCTGACAAACGTTGTTGTGCGCAACGAACCATTCCAGTAAATGCGCGACGCCGTGGTGAAATTCTGGCCGCTCACGGTGAGCAAAAACGATGCGCCGCCAGCGCGCGCGGAAGCCGGTTCCAGCGCATTGATGATCGGGCCGTTCAGGTTGACTCTGAAAGTGAGGGCATTGGTCAGCCCGTTGGTCGGATGTGACACGACGACCGTGGCCGTGCCGGGCACGCCCAGATCGTTGGCCGAAAGCGTTGCGGTCAATCTCTGACTGCTGACGAATTGCGTCGCGCGCGCATTGCCATTCCACAACACAACGGAATTCGTGCTAAAGCCGCTGCCGTTGATGCTCAGCGTCAAGCTTTGTGTGCCTGCCGTCGCTGAAGCCGGAGACAAGCTGGTCAGGTTTTGCGAGACGTTACGTGTCGGCAGATCAGGGAAGTTGTATTCACCGTTCTGTCCGGTTTGCACCGTTTTGAGTGACCCATTGGAACCGCGTAGCGTCAGTGTCGCCGGATACCCGGTACCTTTGATGGTGATGACGCGCCCGCTCAGATGCAACACGGGCGGTTGTCCGGGAAAGGCGTTGGCCGCGTCAGGCGCAAGCACGCGCGCTGATCCACTGGGAATGCCGTTGGTAAACACGGTGAGCAGAATCGGGCCTTTGCCGAAATTGGCAGCCGTTATCGGTGACGACGTAAACGAATTGTTTGACCAACCGGGAAACAGCGCTGCCGGTTCCGCGCTGGCGGTTGCAGAGGCGTTGTTGCTGACAGTCGTATTGGCCTGAGCATTGAGCACATTGGCGCATTGTGTCGAGTTGGCATCGGGTGTCAGATAAAGAATCTGTTCGTTGTCCAGCCGCCGCATTTGCAACAGTGGATAGTTGCTGGCAGAGCCTTGTTCGTTGCCGCCGCTCGCTTCTGACACGCCTTGAAAGAGAACGCCGCCTGCGCAAACGGCGCGATCCAAACCGCTCCAGACGACATTGCCCAACGCTGGTTGCGCGTTTTGCTCGTTGTTCAGACCAACCTCAAAGACTTCGGCTGACGCATAAGTGCCGAAAGGCGACACCGTCGGCGCGCCGTCCGATAAAAAACCGCCGGTGACCAGAACGCTTCCATTTGCCAAGAGCGTTGCGGCGTGAAAATCGCGTTTGACCAACAACGGCGCAGCCGTCACCGTCGTCTCAAACCGATCCGTCGCCGGATCGAACAATTGCACCACATCCGTCGAAGACAGCGCCGCATTCACATAAATCAATCCGCCCGCGAGCATGACTTTGCCATTGGGCAACAGTGTCGCCGTGTGTTCGTAGCTAAACGAAGGATTGCCTGTCGTGCGTCGCCAGGTTTTGCTGGCCGGGTCATAGAGTTCTGCGGTGCCAACGAAATTGTTGGCGTTGCTGAGCGCTCCACCGCGCGGGCCGTTGGCGACCAGCGCTTGACCGTTGGGCAATAGCGTCGCCGAATGGCCAAAACGCGGCACGTTCATACTGCCGACGGTTTCCCATACGCCAGAAATCGCGCCGGTCATTGTCAGGACTTCAGCGCTGCTCAAGGCGGTCGTCACAGCAGCAGCAGCAGCGCCGCCCGCCACCAGGACTTGTCCGCTGGGCAACAGCGTTGCCGAATGTTCCTGCCGTCCGACTTTCATGTCGGGGCCGCGCGACCAACTGTTGGTTGCCGGATCGTAAATGTCCGTGGTCGTCAGTCCCAGTTCCACCAGCGACAATCCGCCGGTCACCAGCACGCGACCAGAAGGCAAGAGCGTCGCCGTGTGGTGGTATCGAATGGTAGACAAGACGTTGGCTGTATAGCTCCACGCGCCCGTGGCAGGGTCGTAAACTTCAGCCGTATTCAAATAGCTATTATTGTTGACGCCGCCGACGACCAAAACCTTGCCGTTGGGCAACAGCGTTGCCGTGTGCGATTCGCGTTCGATGCGCATATCGCCCGTGGTTTGCCATTGGCCGGTGGCGGGATCAAACAACTCCGCGGTTTTGGTTGTCACGCCCGCCGAACTGCTCGAAAGGCTGCTGGCGAGCGCGCCGCCTGCCACCAGAACTTTGCCATTGGTCAGCAGCGTTGCGGTGTGATTGCCGCGCCCTTCGTTCATTAAACTCAATGCGCCGGTTGTGGGATTCGTGGCATAGCTCCAGGAACCTTGCGCCGGATCGAAAATATCCGTGCTGGTCAGTTGCGTGGTGCTATTGGCGCTGCCGCCGACCAGTAACACACGCGCATTGGCCAGGATGGTCGCGGTCTGATTATAACGGGCTTCGGTCAGGCCGATCCCGTTTGTCCAGCGTTGCGTTGCCGGATCGTAAAGCTCGGTTGTTTTGTGCGCTGCACCACCGGCATCCAGGCCGCCAGCGACAAACACCTGACCGTTGGGCAACAGCGTAGCCGTGTGCTGTCGCCGCGCGAAATTGAGTTTGCTGCCGGTCAAGGCCCAGGTTTGTTTGGACGGATTGTAGATTTCGGCCAGATTTGACGCGTTCGTGTTTTCGCTGCCTGCTGCAATCAAAACGCTGCCGTCGCCCAACAGGGTCGCGGTGTGTTGATGACGGGCGATGATTGGTTTGTTGCTGGTCAACGCCCATTTGCCGGTTTTCGGGTCGTAAAGTTCCGCTGACGAAAGACTCTTGCTGCCATCAGCAGTGCCGTTTACCACCAGGACGCTGCCGTTGAGCAACAACGTGGCTGTGTGGTCATAGCGTGCCTGATTCAAGCTGCCGGTCGAGACCCACTTTAGATTGATCGGATCGTAAAGCTCTGTTTGTCTGGTCGCGCCGCCGCTGTCTTCACCGCCGGTCAACAACAACAGGTTGCTGGTCGCCAGCGAAGACACAGGCAACAACGTGGCTGTGGCCTTGGCTTTGGGGCGCACGAGGCGCGCGCTGAGCAACGTCCAGGTGCGTTTGCCGGGATCGTAGATCTCGGTGCTGTCGAGCAAGCCGCCGCTGTTGCGTCCGCCGACGACCAGCACTTTGCCATCGCGCAACAAGGCGGCGGTGTGATCAAAGCGCGGCGTGTTGAGTGTGCCGACCTCCGTCCAGCGTCCCGTCGCCGGATCATAAAGCTCCGTTGTTTTGAGCGCGCCGCTGGCATCTCCACTGCGCGGATTGCGCCCGCCTGCGACAAGCAATTTTCCGTCGGGCAACAAGGTGGCGGAATGGGCTTCGCGCCCGGTGGCGAGCGCCGCGCCCGCAAATGACGGCGCAAGCGTCACGCTTGTGTGATGTGCGGAACGCGCCGCGTTGGTGACAGGCAATTGCCACACGGCCAGCGCGCTCAGCGCCAACAACGAGCACAGCCGAAACCAAAATCCAAAACGACAGGCAAGGGAACGACGAGAAGACATGGCACACTCCGCTCGAAACATCCGGCGTTGACGCGGCAAACAGATTGCCCGCGAAACCGGAGCCAAAGGCTAAAACTCGTATTTCAAACCGAATTGCGCGCGGAACGCAGGCGTAACGCTGTTGACCGATTGTCCGAAGCCCGGCGCTTCCAGCAAGCGCACGGGCACGCCATAGTTTGCGCGGTTGAAGAGGTTAAACATATCTGCGCGCAGCAGCAGTCGTTGCTGCCGGAACAGATTGAAGGCTTTGCTGACGGAAAGATTGATTTCCACCAGGCCACCGGCGCGAAAGCTGTTGCGTCCGATGCGCCCATCTTGTCCGACAGGTGCGAGCAACGCCGCCAGGTTTTGCGTGGTGACGCGCAAAGGTTGCCGCCGGTCGCCGGTCACAGTCAATCCGTCCGCGCTCTGTAATCGGTCAGTCAAATTGCCATCCAGGTTGACGTCAAACAGGCTGTTGACAGTGAACGGTTGGCCGGTCTGCAAACGTCCGAGGCTGGCGATTTGCAATCCCTGCCACAGCCAATGCCTGCTCAAGGCAGATAGATCGTACGTCAGGAAATAAGTAAACCGTTGCCGCGCATCGAAATTGGCCGGGCCGCGTTCGCCAGCCAGCGACAGACTGTTTTGCGGCAACGAAAACGCGCCCGCCAGATCGAACACGTCAGATACGTCATCTTGCGCGCTCGACAACGTATAGGCTGTTTGCAATTGCAGCGCCTGGGACAAACGCGCGCGAAGCTGTAATTGCAATGCGTTGTAACGCGAATTGGCCGACGTTTCGAACAGATTGACTGCGCCAACGCCACTGACTACGCGGCCTGGCTGGCATAAACCTTTGCTGGCTGGCGCGGGGCTGCAAATGCGACCGCGTACTTGCGGCGTCGCCAATCCACCGCTCAAGGGCACGGCGGTGAAGGTTGTCGGCACGACATTGGTTGCCGATCCCAGGTTCGGTGTGGTGAAACGCAGCAAATGACGGCCTTGAGTGCCGACATACGCCGCTGACACAGCCAGCGCTTGCCCAAGCTGTTGTTCAAACGAAAACGAATATTGATAGCTTTCGGGCGTCGCCAATCGCTCTGTCGGCAAAGTCGCGCTGATCGCATTGGGAAAGCGCTGGTTGATGGCATCGAGCAAGGTTTGATTGAGCGGGTTTTCCGGGTTGAGTTGATTGACCGTACCTTGCGTCACCAAGCGAAAGCGTTCGACCAGACGCGCACGCGCCGGGTTGATAAAGGTCAACACGTTTTCTTCGGGAAAGGCGAACAGGCCGCCGAAATTCACCGTCAAAAACGTGGGGAACACATTGCGCGACTGGCTGGCGACTGCGCCCAGAATCTGATCGTAATAAATGCCAAAACCCGCGCGCAGAACCGTTGCGCGATCTTTGCCGAACCATTGCGGCGCATAAGCCAGACTCAGACGCGGGGCCAGATTGCCGCGTTCGGCGGTGAACAGTTGCGTACGGTTGCCGATGAATTGGCGCAAGCCTTCGACGCCGCGCAAGGTCAATGCCGGATCGGTGAACGTGCGTTCGATTTGTTGGTTTATTTCGCGCGGCGGCGTGTTGTATTCGTAGCGCACACCATATGACAGCGTCAGCGTACGTCGTATGTGCCAGTCATCTTGCGCAAACAGATTGATTTGAAAGAAACGCAAATTCAGATGCGCATCGTTGCGGCCATTGGCCAGCGTCAGGAAGAAATTGCTGGCTGCTCCCATTGCCGCCAGGTCTTCGGGGCGAATGAACTGATTGGGCGCATTGGCTGCTGGTGCCGTGAACCGGCCATTTTCAAAGACCAGACGTGGCGCTCCGTTAAAGGTAGCCAGCGGGCGAAAAATACGCGGCAAGTCGCTGTTGAGTTCGGTGCGGCGATTATCCGCGCCAAACGCCAGATTGTGATTGCCCGCGCGCGCGGTCAGCACGTCGGCCAGTTGATAGGTGTTGTTCACGCGCCGTTGCGGGAAGTTGAAAACATCCACACCGATAGGGCTGAACCCGGCCACCGAAATTTGCCCAAATGGACCGCCAAGGGCTTCTGCCGTGACAGCAGACCGGGCGTAATTCACTGCGCCAGTGTTGGGCGTACCGGCTTCGCGCGGTTGGGTCAGGTTTTCCAGCAGCGGCACGTTAAGCAGAAACGACAAGTTGGCAAACGTGCTGGGCAATAGGTGTTGCGTGTCGCGTATTTCATCAAATTGCAGACGCGTGCGCCCGTACGACAGACGCAGTTGGTTAAACACCTGTTGTGTGATGTCGGGCGCGCGCAACTGGCTGTTGAAAAAGAACGAGAAGTTTTGCGTTCGCACACGCGGTTGCAGGCTCGAAAACAGGGCTTCGCCGGTGACCGGAAGTTGGCGGCGGTCGTTGGTGAAGTTGTAACGACCCGTCAGGCTTTGTGGGCGGTCAGCCCATTTGAAATTGTGATCGAGTTTGGCCGACAACACCGCGCCGCGTGCGCTGGCGGGCAAACTTTGCGTAAAGGTGTTGCCGCCATAAACGCCTTGCGGGTTGTTAGGGAATGGGAAAAAGCTGAAGACCAAATCGCCGTTGCCGCTGGTCGGCGTCGCCGCGACCGGTGCGCCAGTGAACGGATTGCTGAAAATGCCGCTTGCGCCTGTGCGAAATGCGCCGCGCTGTTCAACGGTCGGCACGACGAAACTGGCTTCCTGGCGCGCGTTGATACGCTGTCCTTCGCCGGAAAGAAAGTAAAACGTCTGGCCACGTTTGAGCGGACCGCCCAGCACAAATCCAGCCTTGCCCAACGTGAAAGAATCTTCGCCGCCGCTTTGATTGCGCACCGTCAGCGGTTGGCCGTCGAGCAGCACCGCTTGGCCGCTTGCCGTGCGCAAGGCTGTTGTTGCGTTGCCAAACGCCGTGTCGAAGGCGTTGCGCGCGTTGAGCTGGCTGCTGTTAAAAAATCCGTACAGGTTGCCGTGCCACTGACTGCCGCCGGATTTGGACACCGCGTTGACCTGCGCGCCCAGATTGCGTCCGAATTGCGCGGGCGCGAGCAAGGTGATGGCTTGATACTCTTTGATGGATTCCAGCGGTTGTGGCACCAGCGACGTAAAACCTTGTCGGCGCACGCCTATGTCTTCGTCGTTGTTGTCGGAACCGTCCACCGTGAAATTGTTGGCGCGTGACCGCAATCCGTTGACCGAAAACTGACCCGCCGTACCGACGCCTGCACCTTGTCCGGGGCCCGCGACACTGCCCAGGGTTTGTGGCGCAGGCGCGACGCCGGACAACAGCAATGCCAATTCGTCAAAACTGCGCGTCAGCGTGATCGCACCGAGCGGTAATTGCGTCACATCGTTTTCGGTGAACGAGTTGCTTAGCCGGGCGTCCAGCGTATTGATGCCTCCGCGAATGATCGTGGTCGCCGTGGGAGCAGGGCTGCCTGTTGCTGGCGCAACCACTGGCGGCGCAGGCGTTGGCACGGGCGGCTTGGTCGCGGGTTGCGCCGCGGGTTGTGTCGGAGGTTGGCCGGGAGGCTGTTGTTGTGGCGGCCTGATTGCCGTTGTTGGCGTCGCAGTCGCTGGATCGAGCGATACCGGGACAGGGACGATTTCACCTGTGCGAGCGATGTTCAACCGTTGCAGCACTTCGCGCTGTTCGTACCCCGGTTGTGAAATGCGTATGCGATACACGCCGGGCGGCAGCAAGCCTTGATAAAACCGACCTTGCGCATCGGTTCGTTTGGTAAAGGTGATGCCGGTTTCGACATTGGTGATCTCGGCGGTTGCGCCCGCGATGGCATCGCCGGTCAAACTGTTGGTAACGGTTCCCTCAAACGCACCGGTCAAGGTGTCTTGGGCCCAGGTGGGTGCTGTAAGGATGATGAGCCACAGCAACGCAGACAGACCCAAAACTCTTTGCACTATTCGCATGACAATGGTTCTCCCTGAAGAATCCAAACGCGGGGGCGTAGGAGGGATGCAGAGAACGCATCCGTGTCGTTGTTGGCTGACAACAACTCTGTCAGCAGCAATATCGCACACGGTCACGAGGTTGTAAACGCTCACTTCTGACGCGCGGGCAGTTCTAGCTAGAGAAGCGAGAACGCACGCCGCAGCGGTTCAAGTCAGTGAAAAATTCCGGCAAATCTTTTCGCTCCTGTAGCTTGACGTGTGCCGGAGCGCGTGATACTCACTCTACCCACTTGCAGCAATTTCCTTATAGATCAAGATGAATTCTGTTTGCGAATCGGAGAGCGAACCGAAATGAAAGCACTTCTGCGCGCCTTGCTCTTTCCGTTGCTGGCCGTATTGGCGGCCTTTGTCATCGGCAGCCTGATTGTGTTGGCCATCGGCGACAATCCTTTGACGGTTTACCGGCTGATGTTGTCGAGCGCCTTTGGACTGTATGACGCGCTGGGCAATTTTACCTTCGACAACTGGGGCTACACCTTGTTTCAGGCCACGCCGCTGATCTTTACCGGATTGGCGGTGGCACTCTCGTTCAAATGCGGATTGTTGAACATCGGCGCTGAAGGCCAACTCTATGTCGGCGCGTTTGCCGCCGCCTGGGTGGGAATTACGTTTGCCAACTGGCCCGCGATCGTGCTGGTTCCGCTGGCGATGCTGGCTGCGATGCTGGCGGGCGGCGTCTGGGGCGCGATTCCCGGCGTACTCAAAGCGCGCTTTGGTTCGCACGAAGTCATCAACACCATCATGCTCAATTTCGTCGCGGCGGGATTGATCAGCTATCTGGTGCAGAACCATTACAAAGCGCCGGGCGATCCGATTATGCAATCGGGGCCAATTGGCGCAGGAGCGCACATCGCGCGCTTTTCGACGTTGCTCGCGCCGTTGGGCATTAACTTCCCAACGCGCATTCCGTTGAACGTCGCGTTTTTGTTGGCGCTGCTGGCGTGCTTTCTGGTGTGGGTTTTCTTGTGGCGCACCAAGTGGGGCTATGAAATCCGCGCCGTGGGATCAAATCCTTCGGCGGCGGAATACGGCGGCATCAGCGTGCAAAAGCAGATTGTGTTGGCGATGGCGTTGTCGGGAGCGCTGGCGGGCATGGTCGGCATCAACGAAGTGCTGGGCTATCGCTATCGCTATTACCACGATTTTTCGCCGGGCTACGGCTTTACTGGCATCGCCGTGGCGCTGTTGGGACGCAACCACCCGGCAGGCATTGTGCTGGCTGCGATCTTGTTCGGCGCACTCATTCGCGGCGGTTTGTTCGTGGATATCTTTACCGACAAAGTCTCAAAAGACCTGGTGCAGGTGTTACAAGCGATCATCATTCTGTTTGTGGCAATGGAAATGCTTTTCCGTGGCAGTTTGTCGCGCTTTATTCCAGGGCTGAAAAAATCGTCAGCGTAAAGTCTGGCGTTCGCAGGATACACAAGAAGGAGGGCTGCATGCGTCGTAAACTTTTGCTCTTTTCGCTGGTCAGCGGACTGGCATTCGCGCTCTTAACCGGGGTTTCGTTCACTGCGCGGCAGCCAGCCAACGCTTTGGCGGCGCGTATTGCGCGCGTCGAAGCTGGTTTGCTGCCTGCCATCGTGCTGAAAGATCAGCCCGCCGCGATGCCATTGGCAGAGCGGATGAAGCATTACAAAGTGCCGGGCATCAGTGTTGCCGTGATCAACGAAGGCAAATTGGAATGGGCGAAAGGTTATGGCGTGACCGAAGCTGGTGGTTCGACGGCGGTGACGGCTGACACGCTGTTTCAGGCGGCTTCGATCAGCAAACCCGTTGCCGCAATGGGGATGTTGGCGCTGGTCGAACAAGGCAAATTGACACTGGACGAAGACGTCAATGTGAAACTGAAATCGTGGAAAGTGCCGGATAACGATTTCACCAAAGAGCAAAAAGTGACGTTGCGCCGTTTGGCCAGTCACAGCGCCGGGCTGACTGTGCACGGCTTTCGAGGTTATGCCAAAGGCGAACCTGTGCCAACGACCGTGCAAGTGTTAGACGGAGAGAAACCCGCGAATTCCGCTCCGGTGCGCGTTGATTTGTTGCCGGGCAGTCGTTGGCGGTATTCGGGCGGTGGCATCACGGCAATGCAGTTATTGATGACGGAGGTCACTGGCAAGGCGTTTCCGGCGTTGATGCAGGAACTGGTGCTGTCAAAAATCGGCATGAAAAACAGCACCTATGAACAGCCGTTGCCCGATGGCAAAGCGCCACAAGCCGCGACCGGTCACCGCGGCAATGGCAACCAGGTTACCGGCAAATGGCATACGTATCCTGAGATGGCTGCCGCAGGACTGTGGACGACACCGACTGATCTGGCCAAATTCGCGCTGGAAGTTCAACAGGCATACGCCGGGAAATCGCGCAAAGTGCTGTCGCAAGCCATGACCCGGCAGTTTTTGACCAAACAATCAGGCGAATATGGTCTGGGCATCGGTTTGGGCGGTACGGGCAAAGATGCCAGTTTCAGCCACGGCGGCTCAAACGAAGGTTTCAAATGCATGCTGTTTGCTTACGTCGAACGCGGCCAGGGCGCAGCCGTGATGACCAATGGTGATCAGGGGAGCCAACTGGCCAATGAGATTTTGCGCAGCATCGCCCGCGAGTACGGCTGGCCTGATTATCAGGTGGCGGAGCGCACCGTGGCCAAGGTGAATCCCGACCTCTTCAAGGCGTACGTCGGAGAATATGAGGTGAGCGGCAAAGTGACGATCAGCAGCGAAAACGGCAAGCTGTATCTCCAACCGCCAGGGGCGCCGAAAAGCGAGTTGTTTGCCACTTCTGAGACGGAGTTCTTTTTGCTGACAGACAATATTCGTGTGATCTTTGCCAAAGACGAACAAGGCGCGGTGAATCGCTTGCAGGTGTTTGTCGGGCCGCGTCAGATGGAAGGCAAGCGCATCAAATAGGGGAGCCTGCATGTTCCGTAACGTTTTCAATTACACGCTGATTGCTTCGACGATTCGTCTGGCGACGCCGCTCATTCTGGCGGCGCTGGGCGGATTGTTTTCTGAACGCAGCGGCGTGATCAACATCGCGCTCGAAGGCATGATGCTGGCCGGCGCATTCACCGCCGCGACGGTGACCGCGTTCTCGCACAATCCCTGGCTGGGTGTGCTGGCGGCGGTATTTGCTGGTGTGTTGACCGCTGCTTTGCACGCGGTGGCGACGATCAACTATCGCGCCGATCAAGTCGTCAGCGGCACTGCCATCAATATCCTGTTTTTGGGTGTACCGGCGTTGTTGTCAGGCGCGTTGTTTGACTCCACGGGGGCGACGCCGCAATTGCCGCGCGAACAAACGCTGCCGGATATTGCCTTGTTCGATGCGCAAAGTTCGCCGGTGTTGGCTTCGATCTTCAATCAGAAGCCGCTGGTCTATCTGGCCTTCGTGTTGGTCGCCGCGACATTTTATGTGCTGTATCGCACACGCTTTGGCTTGCGCTTGCGCGCCGTGGGCGAAAACCCCGAAGCCGCCGACACGGCTGGTGTCAGCGTAATCAAAATCCGTTACGCAGGCGTTTTGATTTCAGGCGCATTGGCGGCGCTGGGCGGCGCGTATCTTTCCATCGGACAAAACTCGCTGTTTACGCGCAACATGACTGCCGGGCGTGGTTACATCGCCTTGGCCGCATTGATTTTTGGCAAGTGGGACCCGGTGGGAGCGCTGTTGGCTTGTTTGCTGTTTGGGTTTGCTGATGCGGTTGCCATTCGTATGCAAGGGACGGTTAATATTCCCAACCAGTTCATTCAAATGATTCCATACTTGCTGACGATTGTGGTGTTGGCGGGGCTGATTCGTCGGGCTACGCCGCCCAAAGCGCTGGGTGTGGCATACGTGAAAGAATAAGCCGTGAGCCACAAACAACAGTTGTTGCTTATCATCATTGTGGTGCTGCTGGCTGTGGCCAGTTTTCCGTTTTGGTGGCCGCCTCTGAGTTTCCTGCTGGGCGGTTCCCGTTGAGAGACTTTTCTTTAGAGGAGTGTATGTCTGTTTCTATTTTTGAGCGTGCGCAAACGTCTGCGCGCTATTTGCGCGAACAAATCAAACGCGAAATTGATGTGGCGGTGGTGCTCGGTTCCGGTTTGGGGGCCTTTGCCGAAAAGCTGGAAGAGAAACTGATCATCCCCTACGAACAGATTCCTGATTTTGCCCGCTCCACGGTGGAAGGCCACTCTGGCCGTTTGGTGGTTGGCACGTTGCCGGGCACGGCTTTGACCATCGCGGTGATGCAAGGCCGCTTTCATTATTACGAAGGCTATTCGCTGGAGGAAGTCACCCTGCCGTTGCGCACGTTTGGCGCGCTGAATGTCAAACGGTTGGTGCTGACCAACGCCGCAGGCGGCGTCAACACGGCGTATCGCGCTGGCGATTTGATGCTCATTACAGATCACATCAACCTGATGATGATCAGCCCCTTGCGCGGTCAGCACGACGACCGGCTGGGCGCGCGGTTCCCGGATATGACCGAGGTTTACTCGCGCGCCTATCGGCAGTTCGCGCTCGAAAGCGCTGCCGAGTTGGGCATCAAGTTGCACGAAGGCGTTTATATGTCTTTGCAAGGGCCGAATTACGAAACTCCGGCAGAAGTTCGCATGCTGCGTTTGCTGGGCGCTGATGCCGTGGGAATGTCCACCGTTCCTGAAGCCATTGTCGCGCGCCAGATGGGCATGCAGACGCTCGGCATTTCGCTGATTACCAATGCTGCCGCAGGCGTCGAAGAGGGCGAAATTAATCACGCCGAAGTGATGGAAATGGGCCAGCGCGTCAGCGGACAATTTGGCCAGTTACTGAGCAAGATCATTGCTCGCATGTAAAAAGGAACCATTGTGATCATTGGCATTTGTGGTGGCACCGGCTCTGGCAAAACCACTGTCGCGCGTCGCATTTTGGAAAACGTCAGCGACGAACATGTCGCTTTTGTCCAACAAGACAGCTATTACCGCAACCTGGGTGACATGCCGCTAGAGCTGCGGCATCAGATCAATTTTGATCATCCTGACGCGCTCGATAACGACTTGTTCATCAATCACGTCAAAGCCTTGCGCGCGGGCGAACCGATTGGCATGCCGGTGTATGACTTTGCCAAACACGAGCGCAAAGCCGAATCCATACGTGTCGCGCCGAAACCGATTTTGATTCTGGAAGGCATCCTGATTTTTGTGGATGCCGCTTTGCGCGAGTTGATGGATGTCAAAATCTTCGTGGATACGGATGATGATTTGCGCTTCATTCGCCGTTTGCGACGCGATGTCGAAGAGCGCGGTCGCACCGTGGATTCGGTGATCAACCAATATCTGCAAACCGTGCGCCCAATGCACCGGCAATTTGTCGAACCGTCCAAACGCTATGCCGATGTAATCATTCCCGAAGGCGGCTACAATGAGGTGGGCATTGATCTGATTTCGGGAAAAATCCGCGACAAATTGCAAGAAGTGTTGCGGCAGGATGTGGCGCGCACCTGGTAAGCGCGCACCGGCAAAAAGGGGAATTGTGCGAAGTAACGAAGAGTTGATTGAACTGGCCCGCCAAGCGCGTGAATTTGCGCACGCGCCTTATTCCAAATTTCCGGTTGGCGCAGTGGTGGAATGCCGCGATGGGCGTATCTTTACCGGTTGTAATGTCGAAAATTCCAGCTTCGGGTTGACTATCTGCGCCGAACGCGTTGCCTTGACCAAAGCTGTGTCAGAAGGCGCGCGTGATTTCATCAAATTGGCAGTCATTGCCGACGCGCACGCGCCGGTGCCCCCCTGTGGCGCCTGCCGCCAGGTCATTTCTGAACTGTGCGCCCCTGAAACCGAAATCGTCATGGCCAACCTGCACGGCCAAGCCGAATCCCGTAAAGTCAGCGAACTTCTGCCCGCTGCCTTTGACCAGAGCTTCTTGTAATTTCCCAGGCTAGAACCTCTATAAGGCACACGTTTATACCGTTTCGCCATTGCTTGATGGCTTGGTGATGTGTGCTTTTTGACCGTTGTTGGCAAAAAAGATAAGTCCGCCTTATTGAGTGTAAATATTTTTGCCATGGCTGGCCTTTGTGATATCTTCCACTCGCTGTCTGACTTTCCACATAGCAAAATCTAGGTTTGGAGTTTTTCTCTCTTATTACAGGGTTTATTGTCTCAATAACCACGGAGAGTACATGCCAAATGCGTCTTTGCCTGCCGCAACTGCAAGCGACCCTGAACGCTTGTTTCAGTGCCTGTTTGCCGATGTTCCAACCATTGTTCGTAAAGCTTGTCATAGTCTGGGCTATAAGCCGAGCCCCGAGGAATTTGAAGGATTGGTGCAGCGAATCCTGTTGTTATTGTTAGACAACGATTTTCGCATCCTACGCTCATTCAACAATCTGTCCGAACCACAAACCTGGTTATTCACAATTTCAAGACGATACACGTTACGGCGGCTGAATGAGAAAAGGCGGGAGTCATCGTTGCAAGACTTGTCTCCTGATGCTTTTGTTTTTCTTCCTGATCAGGAAGAAAAACTGCTCGCTGCAGAGCATCAACAGTGGCTGTACTCTGCCGCAAGCAAGTTGACTGCTCATGAGCAAAAGCTCTTTGCTTACATCATTTCTGGGGAGAAAGCTGAAGAAATTTCTCGCAGAATGCACATTAAAAAAGAGACTGTTTATCGGGAGAGAAGCCTATTGATCAAAAAGCTTAAGGGGCTAGTCCATCTCGAAACGTCAGAATAAAGGGATCAAAAGTGTTATTTCTTTATCAAGATTTTTGTAGCAAGTCACACTAAATAGGTGAGTTCGAATTCAGCGTCGAGCGCAAATATCGCATCCGGCGATTTTTGTCGCATCACAACCATAATCTTTCAAATGTTGGGTAGAGGCGGTGAAGTGTGTCTTCACCCAAGCCCGCGCATGACATTTGTTGATCTGGTTGTTCACCCTTTTCCTTTACAGGAGGTTTCGAATGCGAATCAGCAAGCAAACTCGAAGTGGTTGGGGAAGTCTTTTGATGGCGGTTATGTTTACATCTGCCTTAACTGTTTCAGCGATGTTAGTGTTTGGCACGCAGCCCGGTCTGACGGCGCCAGCGAAAAAGTCTTTGGCGAATAAATGCACCAATGGCAAGCTGTCTATGGCAAGGGCGACGCTGAAATATCAAGCACCGGCCAAGGGGATCGCTCCCCCGGCAGCTCCTATTCAGATAAAAGACTGGTGGAAGGCGCAACCAGAAAATCCGCTTAATTTTCGCTCGCTCGGCATGAATATCCTGCCTGCCTTGAGCTTTGATGAGGGATGCCCTTCAAGCGATAGTTGTGGTGGTAATTGTGGAGGAGGTTTGTCTTGCGGGGTTGGAACGTTTATGCAAGCTTTATCAGAGTGTGAGATGCGGTGTTGTTGGTGTGGCAACCCTGGTTCTTGTAGTTCAGTTGTAAATTGCAACCCGTATGCGAATTAAGCCCTAGATAGTTAGGACTCTCCCTTTTGCGATGAAGCAGAGGCATTAAGCGCTGGTAAGTTGATGCGTTGGAATGCCTCCGCTTCTTTTTTGAACACTATGAATACGTATTCTCAACCCTTGATTCGGGCGTTCATCTCAGTATTGCTAGTCATCATCTTTCTTGTTGGTGCGGACAGAGCCGATGCTGTTTATCAAGGTCTTGAAGAAATTGAAGCCAAAAGGCTCCTGGACGCAGAGGGAAGTCAAACCTTCGCCAATAAACAGGAGAAGCCAGTTGGCAAAGCTACCGGAAATGAGTCTGGAAAAGCAGCCCCTCAGAAAAACGGAATTTCGGAGAAAAAGGAAGACGGTACGCCAGGGAAGGCTACGCCGACGGTCTCGCTGAAAGAAAAAGAGCAATGGGTGGAAGCGACGCTGGCCAATGTGTTGGCTTCTGCGTTTCGCATTGAACCGGTTGAATACAGTATTTGGGTACAGGTCGAAGCGGCTTCGTTGTTGTGGGAGACAGACCGTGAGCGTGCCCATGAAGAGTTGAAAAGCGCCTGGGCGCGGTTGCGCGAGCTGATGGGAGAAAAGAACAGTTCGTCACGTCCCGCATTTGGCAACAAGATGTCAGAGGCTGAGCGGGCGCGTTTGAAACAGGCCATCTTACGAAAGATTGCCAAGCTCAACCCGGAACTCGTCAAGGAGTGGACTGGCGACGCGGCGACAGGTGAAGGCAAGACAAAACCTGCCGCGATTTCTGACGTGGAAGGCGGAACGGCAATCATCGCCATTGCCGTAGAGCAAATTCAGCGCGAGCCTGAGAAGGCAATGACGCTGGCTGAGATGGGGCTTTCGTCTGGAGCTGTTTATGCCGCTGCTACCTTCCTGACACAGCTCTGGTATCGGGATAAGCAGTTGGCAGAACAACTCGCGCTGGTTTACCTAGACAAATTGCCTGTCGGGCCGACATCCAATCTGTTTCTGGTTACTCGCCTGTATTCGTTTCTGTCGCCGCAAATGAGTGAACGATATTTTCAGGCGCTCGCCACGCGGCTGCGACTGGCGATGAGACCAGACTTGAGTCTGGGCGATTGCCGGGATTTGTTGACGGCGGCAAATAAAGGCGTCACGCAATCGCTGTCATATCCGGCTTGGCAGGAAGAATTTGTTCGGTTGGCGAGCGAAGCCGAGAAGTTGCTGGCCAGCCGTCCTCCTGTAACAGTGCCAAGTAAGATGATCAGCATGTCAGGTGGTTCGGCGGCCTCGCCCGGTGATACAGCGGAAATCGAGCACTCTTCGCAAAAGCTGGATGCTGTACGCGATCAAAAGCTCAAAGACGCTGAATATCGGCGTTTGGCAATCGAAGCCGCAGAGAAGGCGGACCTTCAGCTGGCAGAACGCTTGCTGGGGCGCATCAGCGATGAAAGTTTGCGTCGGCAAACCAGCATCGGCGTTTACGGCCCGTTGGTGAAAAAATCTCTGCAAGAGAAGGATTGGGCGCAAGCCAGAAGCCTGGCCTTGAAGGTTGCCGACCCGATGGGACTGAGTTTGATCGTTGATCATGCCGCCAAAGCGATGCTCAGCGCCAAACAGGACAAACAGCTTGTCCGCAATTTTTATGCGGATGCGCTCGCCAATCTGGATCGTGAAACACCATCGCTTTATGTGGCCAAAGGGGTGATTACGATTGCCAAAGCGCGGTTGGGTGATGAGCCGGAAGATAGTTTCAGCGCTGCCAATCTGGCGGTCTCTGTATTGAATAAATCAGACATTGCCGATCCATATGCGGGCAAGACCGGATTGGCCAAAGGATTGGCAAGCTGGATCGAACAGCCGAATTTGATTCTCAGGGAAGATGATTATTTTGACGTGACAGAAACGCTCGGCCCATTGTTCAAAGACTTGAGCCGACGTGATTTAAGCCGTTCGCAAGATTTGGCTGCCGCATTTTTGCACCCGGGATTGAAATCGCTGGCGCAGCTTGGCATCGCAAAAGGGATTCAGGAAGACCTCAAAAAGACCAAAAGCCTGACAGGAAAACCCGCGCCAACTCCGAAGGAAAAATAACCGCATCTGTGCTGTGCGCATCTGTGCGCATCTGTGTTTCCAGGGATTGCCACGGCGTGCTCAAAATCATTTTGAGCACGCCGTGGCTTTTTGTCTTGTCTCAATTGGCGTTTGTAAAAAGATGCAAAAGACATTACTGAACAGTTACAGGTCCATGCCCGGCACGATCTGTCAGCGTTAAGCTATCAGGCACTTGCTGAAAAGGAGCTGTCTATGAAAAACACTTTTTGCATCGTCGCCTCGCTGCTGTTTGTTTGGCTGACGGCGTGTCAATCTCAGCCGCCGTTTGCGTCTGCCCAGGCTGTGACCGAAACCCCTCTTATCAACATCAACGCCGCTTCGCTTGAGGTCACGTATCTGGCCAACGAAGGATTTATGGTGGCAGGAGGCGGCCACAAAGTGTTGCTTGACGCGCTCTTTGGCAAAGGGTTGCGCCATTATGCAGCGGTTTCGCCCGCGCAACGTGAGTTGCTCGAACAAGCGCGAGCGCCTTACGCCGATGTAGATGCCGTTTTTGCGACGCACTTTCATGACGACCATTTCAACGCCGAATCTGTCCTCAGCCATCTGACGCACAATCCGCAAGCGTTTTTCTTTTCCACGAATCAAGCCGCTGACAAGTTGCGCGCGACCGGAAAGTTCGAACCGGTCAAATCGCGCGTGATGGCTGCCTTGCCCAAAGAAGGAGAGCGATTGCGACATCGGCATCGGGGCATTGATGTGCAGTTGCTGAACATTCATCACGGCCGCACACGCCCGACAGAGAATTTGGGCTTCATTATCGAACTTGGTGGGAAACGCATTTTGCACATCGGCGATTCCGAAGCCGAGCCGTCAGTCTTCCAAAAGTACGAGGTGGCCAAAGAGCGCATTGATGTCGCGTTCTTGCCGTTTTGGTACTTTCTCAATGACGAATCTAAACGCGCCGTACGGGAGCATATGCAACCGCGCAATATTGTCGTGATGCACCTGGAGCAAGATTTCTTGCCGGGGCGAACCGGACACGACAACTGGCAAAAGCGGTGGGCACAAATCAAAGCGGAATTTCCCAATGCCAGTTACTTCACGCAGGAGCTGGAAAAGAAGCAATTCGATTAGGCAGCGCAAGCTGTCAGCACGGGAGGGAAAGATGTTACCTCGCAAGTTTGCCATCTATTGTGTGGCGCTGGGTTTAAGTTTGTTGACCGTCACGGCCTTGGCACAAAACGCTGGGCAGACGCCGCCGCGTTCATAGCTCGACGCCACAAACTGGGGTGTGGTGTATGACGTGCCTGCTACAAAACAGGTCAAAATTCGGCAGAACGTGCCTTACCTCAGCAATCTGGCGATAGACATTTATACGCCGCCGGACATGAAGGCAGATGAGACTCGCCCTGCGGTCGTGTTCCTTAACGCGATTGGCGATTCTGCGCAAAGCAAAGTCAAAAGCTGGGCGATCTATCAATCGTGGCCGCGATTGGTGGCGGCGCACGGTTTGGTTGGCATTTCAATGGATGCTGACGGTGAACACATACAGGATTCGCTGCGTGGCGTGTTTGATTTTTTACGCAAGCAAGGCGCGCAGTATGGCATAGACGCGGCCCGGCTAGGCGTATATGCGGCTTCGGCAAATGTGCGCGGCGCGTATGAATATCTGATCGGCGAGCACGCGGCGTCGGGGATTCGTGCGGCGGCGTTGTATTACGGCGGCGTGCCGACGGGCAGGTTGCGCGCAGATTTGCCAGTGCTGTTCATTGTTGCTCAGGGAGACGCGCCAAGGCTTGGTGCGCCGCTAGGAGCCCTGTGGCAACGCGTCATTGAGGCTCGTGCGCCCTGGTCGTTATTGTTTGCCAGCAATTTGCCGCACGCGTTTGATGCGTTTTCTGATAATGATGATGCGCGGCGCGTGATCCAGCAAAGCCTGGCATTTTGGAAATCACATCTGGAAGCGGTGCCTCAACCGTCGTGGCAGCCTTCGCCCGCGCGCGCGGTTGTTGCGACGATGTATGGCAACGAACCGCAACAAACGGCTGAGGCATTGGCCAATTGGCTCAAAAACAATCCGCAGGACGCGACTGCACAGGTGCAATACGGTCGTGTGCTGACTCAATTGCGCCGCTATGACGAAGCCGCTGCCGCATATGAAAAGGCGCAGTCGCTTGGCGCAAACGATCCGGGATTGTTGGCCGGTTTGGGACAGATCAAATTCAGCCAGCAAAAGTTTGAACAAGCGATTCCTTTATTGCGCAGTGCAATCGAAGGCGGAATGCGCAACAGCCTGGTTTATGGGCAACTCGCCTCGGCGTTGCTTCACGCGGGGCACAACGAAGAAGCCATCACGGCTTACCTGAAAGCGTTTGACGCGGGCATTCCGCCAGGAGCCAACACGCGTGGCGTGGCGTATTTCAATTTGGCCTGCGGATACACGCGCATCGGCCAAAAAGACAAAGCTCTGGATGCGTTGTCGAATGCCGTCACCGAAGGATTTACCAATCGTAATGCTTATGAAACAGACGAAGACCTCGCTCCGCTGCGCACAGAAACGCGTTTTCAGGAGCTGCTGACGCGTTTGCCCAAATCGTAATTCAAGGGAGGCGTTTATGAAGCTAATGCTTTGGTTGCTGCTTTTTTCGCTTGTGACACTGGCGCAAGCGCCCACCGTGTCAGAAAAGACCGCTCCGGCAAAGGTCACCATCACAAGCAAGGCTGAGCCGGGCGAACGGCTGACGGTCTCTGGTGTGGTTTATGGCGCAGATGGCAAAACACCTGTGGCGGGGGCTTCTGTGTATGTCTATCACACGGACGCGACCGGGCGTTACACGCCCGGCCCCAAAGATGACAACCGCAATCCGCGCCTGCGTGGCTATTTGCGCACCGATGCGCAAGGCCGGTACGAATACATCACGATCAAACCTGCGCCGTATCCCGGCGAAAACGGGCCGCCTGCGCACATTCACTACCACGTGAACGCGCCGGGGTATCAAGAGCGAGTGTTCGAAATCGTGTTTGAAGGCGATCCCAGAATCAACAGCGACATTCGGACCAGAGCGGCCAGTGAGTTCAGTGGGTTTTCCATCCGCCCGCTTGTGCGAGACGGGCAGAGCGGATGGCGCTGTACGCAAGACGTGAAATTACAAAAGTGATTGTTTCCGCCAACCGCTAAGCATATCTCTCTGACTATTTTATGAGCCTCTGTCCGCGTGCGTTTTCGCCCGTGGCAGAGGCTCTCTTTCTGGCGGTCTGTGATGGCTGTGTTAGAATCGCACGCGTACTTCAACGCTACGACTTACAAATCCAAGGCTGGCTAGAACTAGGAGATATGTGCGCATGAGTTTTCCCAGGGAAAGCGGGGTTTTGCTACATCCGACATCGTTGCCGGGGCGATTTGGGATCGGTGATTTGGGGCAAGCGGCCTATGACTTCATTGATTTTCTGGAAGAGACAGGGCAATCGCTCTGGCAAGTGTTGCCGCTGGGACCAACCGGATATGGCGATTCGCCGTATCAATGCTTTTCCGCCTTTGCCGGAAATCCGTTGCTGATCAACCTCGACGCGTTAGTCGCAGACGGTTTGTTGACGCAAGCAGAGTTGGATGCCGCGCCGCAATTCCCTGTTGAGCGAGTGGATTACGGGCCGGTTATTGAGTGCAAGACTGCATTGTTGCGCCAGGCGCATGCCAACTTTATGTCGCACGCGTCAGAGGATGTTCGCCGAGAATATCTGACCTTTATCGGCCAGACCGCCTGGTGGCTGGAAGATTATGTTTTGTATCGTGCCATCAAAGATGCGCGCGGCGGCCAAGCGTGGACGAAGTGGGAAGAGCATTTGCGCGATCGCGAAGACAACGCGATGCACTTTTTTCGTGAAAATCACGAACACGAAATCAGCTATCAGCGCTTCATTCAATATTTGTTTTTCAAACAGTGGTTGCAAGTTGCCGCGTATGCTGCCGCGCACGGCGTCAAAATCATCGGGGATGTGCCGATCTTTGTCGCGCACGATTCGGCGGATGTTTGGAGCAATCGCAACCTGTTTCACCTGGATGAGGCTGGCAATCCCACCAAAGTAGCGGGGGTGCCGCCCGATTATTTCAGCGAAACCGGACAGCTTTGGGGAAATCCACTGTACCGTTGGGACGTGATGAAAGAAGATGGGTATCGCTGGTGGATTAGCCGTGTACGTGCAACGCTGGCGCAAGTGGACCTGGTGCGGCTGGATCATTTTCGCGGGTTTGAAAAGTATTGGGCGGTGCCTGCGACCGAAACGACCGCTGTCAAAGGCGTGTGGGAAGAAGGGCCAGGCGCAGATTTGTTCCAGGCGATCCAGCACGCGCTGGCGCAAACCAGCACGACGACAGGCAAACTGACGCCGCCGCGCACCGGAAACGGATTGCCGATCATCGCCGAAGACCTGGGCTTTATCACACCTGAGGTGCACGCCTTGCGCGAAGCTTTTGATTTCCCTGGCATGCGCGTGCTGCAATTCGCTTTCGGTACTGATCCACAGGCGGA
>JAEUQO010000275.1 GCA_016789605.1 Acidobacteriota bacterium | reverse complement strand
GCTGCACCATCGTCCTGACCGCATCGTGGTTGCGATGTCAGACCGGCGCGGACGTTTGCCGCTGGATTTGCTGCTCAAGCTGAAAGTGCGCGATGAAATTTCGGTGGAAGAATCCTCGCGCTTCTTTGAACGGTTGACGGGCAAAATCAGCACTGATCGTTTGCAACCGGGGCAACTGGTGTTTGCCGAATCAAGCCGCTGGGGACGTTTCTATCGTCGCCTGCGCCCGGTGCTTGATTTCCTCTGCGCCCTCATTGGTTTGGTGGTCTCGGCTCCGCTGATGTTGTTGACGGCCATTGCCGTTCGTCTGGAATCGCGCGGCCCGATTTTCTACACCCAGGAACGTGTTGGCCTGCACGGCAAATCATTTCACATTGTCAAATTCCGTTCGATGCGTATTGACGCCGAAGCCAACGGCGCAGTCTGGGCGCTGCAAAACGATCCACGCGTCACCAAAGTCGGCCGCATTATTCGCAAACTGCGCATTGATGAACTGCCGCAATTTATCAATGTGTTGCGCGGAGAGATGAGCGTTGTCGGGCCACGCCCTGAACGTCCGCAGTTCGTCAGCCAGCTCGAAGAACGAATTCCCTATTACTCCGAGCGGCATCTGGTGAAACCGGGCCTGACGGGCTGGGCGCAAGTTCGCTATCCCTACGGCGCGTCGTTTGAAGATGCGCGCGAAAAACATCAATACGATTTGTATTACATCAAGAATCAATCGCCAGTGCTGGACGCCATCATCCTGTTGGAAACCGTGCGTGTCGTCCTGTTTGGCCGGTTGTCGCGCTAGGACGGCGGCGATGACTGAACTCTTTTTCTGCTGTCCATTGAGTAAACCGATGTCACCCCAGAACGCATTGAACATATTGCCCACAGCGAGCGTGCTCGCACGGTTCACGGCGTTTGGTTTCAGCACTTCTGAGTTTGTGCTTCCGCTCGGCGTCCCAGCGACGGCCCGCCCGCAGCGGTCAGGAAGTGCTCCTTTCACGGCAGACAAATTGGTTGAAACGGGGAACCAATTGCCTGTCACCGTTCGCCCACAGTCACGCGCACCTTATGCGTGCCTGCCGCCGGGGAACGTCACCCATATTCTGGTGGAAAGTGTTTGTTCTATGGCGCAAACACCGTCCACAAGAATGTTCAACTTTCCATCGCGCCCGGTTGCCGGTGAATGAGTAAGGTGCAGAGCAACAGCTCGATGATAGATCAAGGAAGGCGATCAGTTTTATGTCTACCCTTAATTCAAACTCAGTATCAATCGCTTCGCGAGAGGACTCTATGACCGTTACTACCCCCACAGTCGCACCGACCCCTTTAGCCAGTTTCGTCCGTGAACGGTTAAACGAACTCGGTATCAAGCAATCTGACTTTTGCCGCTTAAGCACGTTTGACCAAGGATTGCTTTCAAAAATCCAAAACTCGGTGGTCACCAGCTTGAGCCTGGAAAGCGTGCTCAAACTGGCGCTGGGTCTTTCGGTGCCGCCACGGCAGTTGTTTCAACTGCTTGATCGTCAGGATATGCACGAATTGGTGTTGAAATCCTATGCGGCAGAGTTCTCAGAACTGCTGGCGCAAAACACTTCGCCGGAAGTGGCATCGGAAGCGGGTCGCGTGATGAACGAGGTGGCGAACAAGGAATTGCCGCCTCACGCCCAACCGCGTCGCCGCCGTTGGCAACCAGCGCAAGCCAAAAGCGCTGTGGCTTCGGTAAATGGTAATGGTCACGCGCATAGCGCCGTTGCGGTGTCAGCGATGGAGCTATTAGAACAAGAGGTCTAATGTCTCGCGCACGGTTTGACAAGACAGCACTTGGCCCAACGCCAGCAAATGCGAATTTGCTTGTCGTGCCTGCAGAGGTGTCTCGTCAATCGTGGACAGAAGAGTTTTTTTTGCAACCCGAATGGGTAAATCAACCAACGGGTGCAGCGCGAGGACGCGCATGCGGGGTATGGAAACACGGCAGCTTGTGTGAGAGGTCCGAACAAGAGGGGGGACGACCAGCTCACTTTGCTTTCTATCCATACAGAGCGCGCCCTCGCGCATTTTTAACAGTTACAAGTTCGCGTTCCCTCGCTTGGTGCCGTCGCTATTTCTCAATCGCTAGTAGGTCTGAAACTATCGTCGAAAGATACCAATGTTAAACGAGTTACTCTCAAAGTTTTCCATCTCGGAGGCCCAAATGTTCAGTCCCCCAGCCAATCTGTTGATCCCGCAACTCGCATTCGTATTTGCGATTGCGATGATCTTGTTTATCTATCTGGGCTATCCCCTGCTGATGTTTGTGCTGCGGGTGCTCATTCCGCGCCCGGTACGCAGAACCGACATTCAGCCACGCGTGTCGCTCATCATTGCGGCGTATAACGAAGAAAAAGACATCGCGGCCAAGCTGGAAAACGCCTTGGCGCTCGATTATCCGAAAGAACTGCTGGAAATCATCGTCGCTTCAGACTGTTCCAGTGATCAAACGGACGAAATCGTGCGCGGCTTTGCTGACCGCGGAGTGATCTTGCACCGCCAGGAAGAACGCCATGGCAAAACGCGCGCGCAATATCGCGCCGTCACCATCTCGTCCGGCGAAGTGTTGCTCTTTTCGGACGCCACCACGATGTACGAGCCTGACACGCTTCATAAAGTATTGCGCAATTTCGCAGACCCCACGGTCGGTTGCGTGGCTGGTCAGCTCGTTTACACGTCCGGGCAAAATACTGCCGTGGGCAAAGGCTGCAGCTCATACTGGAATTACGAAAAGCTATTGAAGTCCTGGGAAAGCAAGGTGGGGTCTCTGATTGGCGTCAGCGGCTGTCTGTATGCGGTGCGCCGTAGCTGCCAAGCCCGGCTCGCCCCCGACATGATTGACGATTTTGTGATTGCGACCGAAATCCACCTGCAAGGTCTGCGCACGATTTACGAGCCAGAAGCCGTCAGCGTGGAAGAAACCAATACGCGCGGCAAGGACGAATTCCGCATGCGCGTGCGCGTGATCGAACAAACCATCCGCGCGCTCTATCACTATCGCGAAGTCCTCGACATTCGCCGCCACGGCATGTTCGCGTTTCAACTGATTTGTCACAAAGTGCTGCGCTACACCGTGCCGGCTTTTATGGTGCTGGCCTTGATCGCCAACTGGTTTGCGCTGGATGCGGGCGATTTTTATCGCGTCACCTTCGCCGCACAGGTGTTGGGATATAGCGCGGCTGTTTTGGGCTGGCTGGGTGATCGCGCCCAAGTCAAATTGGGACCGCTGTCGATTCCTTACTACTTTATGTTGGTCAACGTTGCGGTCCTGGTTGCGTTCTTGAAATTCATGCGCGGCGAATCGCACGTGGTGTGGGAACCGACGCGGAACGCCCGCCCGGTCAACGCCGAAAAAGCGGCCGCCGAAAAGTCCAACGAAGTGCTGGTGGCCAACTAGCTTCCACCAGTTTGCAGCGCAGAAAGAGATTTCAGATGTGGAGCTAATCAGCACGCAGGGGATTTAATGGGGAGACAATCCTCTGCGTGCGCTCCACGATTTTACATCTGACTCAAATGCATATAATTTCTCGGTGACTGAGAGAAAGTCTTTAACGCCTATATTGGCAAGCCCCGTTCTTCACAACGAAAGCATCCCCAAACCGCAGGGCAATGGATTGTTTCCCGCACTGCAAAGAATAAGCCCCACATAGTCTGATGAGCGATTCAGTCCACCTGCCAGCGGCTGAAGCGAAAAACAGCGATGATCAAAGTTGTAAATGTGGTAGGAACGCGCCCTAATCTGATCAAGATGGCGCCGATCATTGCAGAAATGCGTTGCCGTGACACCGAAATTGCCCCGTTGCTGGTTCATACCGGGCAACACTATGACGATTCGATGTCTGGCTCATTTCTGCGGGAACTTGGCTTACCGCCGCTCGACATCAACTTGAACGTTCGCAGCGGCTCACAAGCACAGCAGATCGCGCAAATTTTGCTGGCTTTTGAAAAAGTGATCCAGGAACAGCGCCCTGACTGGATCGTCGTCGTCGGCGATGTGAACTCAACGCTGGCCTGTGCACTGGCAGCACATAAACTTGGCGTACGAGTGGCACACGTCGAAGCCGGGTTACGTAGCCACGATCGCTCTATGACAGAAGAGATCAATCGCATCCTGACCGATCGGCTGTCTGATTTGCTGCTGACCTCTTGCGCGGATGCTGACGAAAACTTATTGCGTGAAGGCTTTGCGCCCCGTTCGATTGTTCGCGTTGGCAATGTGTTGATTGATACGCTCACGCAAAACTTAAAACGAGCGGCCTCATCGCCGATTTTAGAAGCCTGGCAGTTACAACCCCGTCAGTATGCTGTAGCGACCTTGCATCGTCCCCAGAATGTTGATGATCCGGTCATTCTGAATCGCTTGGTGGCGGCCTTGGCGGAAATCGGACGGCGTTTGCCCTTGATCTTGCCCTTGCATCCGCGCACGCAAGCGCGCTTGCAAGAGTTTTCGATCTCGTTGCCAGAGCAAATTCGGCAGGTAGCCCCGTTGGGATATACGGACTGTTTGAAATTATGGAGCAATGCGCGGTTGGTGGTGACCGATTCGGGTGGCTTGCAAGAGGAAACCTCCGCGCTGGGCATTCCCTGTCTGACGTTGCGTGAAAACACCGAACGGTGGTTGACGTTACAACACGGCTCTAACTATTTGGTCGGTACGGACCCGCAACGAATTTTTGCCGCGCTGGATCGTGTCTTACAACATCCTGCGTCAGCGCCCACAAAGTCGCCAAGACTGTGGGATGGGCAAGCGGCAGGGAGAATTGTCGAAGCAATTTTGAGTTTTGCGCAGAGTCCGCAGCGAAAACTCCGCCCCTATGCAGGAAGCGCTCTGTTTGCAGCAGGCGCAGCAGAATAGACCACCAGCAAGGTGGTAATGAATCGAAGATTTGGCCTGGTCAAGTTGCACCCACTACCAGCCGTCATACTTCAGCTCCGACATCATATTAAGTTGCACCTCTTTATTTGCGGGGCAATTTTCATAGCGCAGAGATAAAAAACGATTTATGCCCCCGGTAAGTTGTGCCGAAAAACCGCGCCGGTTCCACATGGTTGAACCCCACATCCAACGTGCGGAGACCGGAATATTCACCCTGTCAATCTAGCTATAGATGACAATGGAGACATTACACACATGGGTAGTCAAATAAAGGCTTTGTTTCATTGAACGAAGCTTGCCCTCGCCTCGGGAAGGCGACACACAGAAAGAACTATTTATGCACGGATCGTCAGCTCACCTCCTCAGAAGCTCAATGAAGCAGCTGATGTTGAACCTGATGTGCACAGTTGGCGTGTTTGCGCCATTTCGAGTGGCCAACCGCAACAATACGCTCATTGTCACGTATCACCGCTTCAGTGAGACGACCCAGCCTAATATGACGTCGGCCAAAGTACTGGCGGCCCAGCTGGACTATTTGACTTCACGCTATCGCATCCTGCCGTTAGCAGAAGTCGTGGACCGCCTGGCCCAAGGAAAATCACTGCCAGTTCGTACGGCCGCCATCACGATTGACGATGGCTATCACGACGCTTATGACGTCGCGTTACCGCTCTTTCGGCGCTACCAAGCGCCTGCAACTTTGTTTGTGACTACCGGGTTTTTAGACCGTGCCATCTGGCTGTGGACGGACAAAACACGCTATCTGATTGGGGAAACGCCCACCGGTGAGTACGAAATTTGCGTCGCAGGCCAAACCTTGCAACTCAATTGCAAGAGCAATGAAGCACGGCAAAAAACGGCCGTTCGGATTAACGACTTACTGAAATCTTTGCCTGACGAGGTAAAAGAAAACGAACTTTCCCGCCTGGCAGAAGCCTTAGCGGTGGAATTGCCGCTGCTGCCCCCGCAATATCTGAGCCCCATCAGTTGGGATCAGGCACGGGAAATGGACGCCACCGGGATAGCGATTGAATCCCACACTGTTACGCATCCGATTCTGACCAACGTGGATGATGCCCGGCTGGAATGGGAACTGTGTGAATCCAAAGCCCGGCTCGAAAGCGAGTTGCAACGACCGGCGCAGGTCTTTTGCTATCCCAATGGCGCGGAAAGCCCCCGCATTCGCAACGCCGTCATCCAAGCAGGGTATACCGGCGCAGTTGGCACAATACATGGACTGAACGACGCGCGCACCGACATATTCTGTTTGCAGCGCATTCATTCCGAACCGGACATGGCGCACTTTACGCAAAGCACGAGTGGCTTTGAGCTCTTTAAAAACAAACTTCGCGGCGCACCTCAACGAGAATGGGCCGAACAATATTTCTTTAATTTGTAATGCTGAAAAAGCTGAAAACATTGTTTCGCCCTGGTACTGCGGATAAACAAGCAGACGGTTTTGCGGTACAGGCAGCCTGGCTGACAGCCGCTAAAATTGTCGGTCTGGTGATGAGCTTTTTGTTGCCGCTGCTGTTGGTGCGTAAACTCGACCAAAACGAGTACGGTCTTTACAAACAGGCTTTTCAAGTCTTAACGACGGCCCTGTCGCTGCTGGGGCTGCAGGTAAGCGGCAGCGTTTACTATTTCATTCCGCGCCAGCCGGACAAAAAAGCGCAGATCGCGATGAACGCGACGCTCTTTTACCTGATGGTAGGGGGCGCAGTCGCACTTTGGTTCATTCTGCAACCGCGCTGGATCACAGTCATTTTCAAGGATGACAGTTTGGTGCCCGTCGTTCCGTTGCTGGGCTTGGCGCTGATGCTCTGGCTGATTGCTTCGACGTTTGAAGGATTGATGATTGCGGATGGCGACACGCGTCGGGCTTCGCTCATGATCGCAGTGTTGCAATTGTGCAAGATCGCCTTGTTGCTCAGCGCGGCGCTTTGGCACGGCAGCACCTATGCGCTGGTCCTGGCGGCGGTAATTTTTGGCGCGTTGCACTGCTCGCTGTTTTTTCTGTACCTATATCGGCGTTACGGACGTTTCTGGCGCCCCATTGACTGGTCGTTGTTCAAAACCCAAATCGCCAATTCCCTGCCCTTTGGATTGGGTGGCATGGCGCTCGGTGTACAAACCGATTTGCACAACTATTTTGTCTCGCACTATTTCGATGCTGCGATGTTTGCCATCTATTCGGTTGGCTGTTTTCAATTGCCGATCTTCGTGCTGCTGCTCGATTCAGTGGATACGATCATGATTCCTGAAGTCGCGCGTCTCGAAAAAGAGGGCAAGTATCACGATATCGTGGCGACCTGGATGGGCGGAATTCGCCTGGTGTCATTCTGGCTGGTGCCCGCTTGTGCGGTGATGTTCGTGCTACGCAATGATTTCATCACGGCACTGTTCACAACAAAGTATCTGGCCTCAGCGCCGATCTTTGCCGTCAGCCTTTGCAATATGCTGCTTTCGCTGCATCTGACGGGACCAGTTTTACGTGCGTTTGCGGAATTCCGCTATTACCGTTTATTGCAATGCATCGTGTTTTTGCCGCTCACCTGGTTTGCGCTTTCAACGGGCGTGCAGGTTGCGGGATTGCTCGGGGCAATTGCAGCAACTGCGGCTATGCGTGGGCTGGATGTGCTTGTCACAGTCGTCCTGCTCGGCAGAAAGTTGCATTTGTCGCGTCACGACCTGCGCTTTCTGGGTCCATTGCTGAAAATTGCCGCTGCAGCAACACTCAGTTCGCTGGCGGTCCTGGCATTGCGCCCGTGGTTTCCGGCGTGGCCAGCCCTGGCGCTGTTTCTTACCGGCTCGGCGATCTTCGGTACGGTGTATTTTGCGGCAGCGTTTATGTTGGGTGCGGTTACGGAAACTGAAAAAGCGACGTTGCGACGCATCCTGGGCAAGATTTTACCGCTCAAAACACCGCAAGTGGCCGATGTCTAGAATGATTGGTCAGAGTCTCGTGGGATAAAAACTGATGAGCGCGTTAGTCAAACAAAATCGTATCGGAGCGTTAGCTCGTGCAACCGCACGCCGCGATTCAGCGGTAGGCGGCACGGGAATCAGCAACGTGATGAACCTGCCTGTCGCAGAGTTGATCACGACACCTGGCGCGCACACACTCGCGTTCTACGGAGTTTATTTCTTCACGTTTCTCTTGTATGTGCGCCCTAACGAAACCTTCCCTGGCGTTTTCGGTACGTTTCCGCTTGCCAAAATCGTGGCGATTGCGACGCCGCTTATTTACCTGTTCTCCAAAATGCAAAGTGGAGAAAAGCTGCTGATCTTTCCGCGCGAGCTGAAGATGGCATACGTGCTTTGCTTAATGGCGGTGCTGCTGATTCCGATTGCAGTGGTGGCGCAAAACAGCATTGATGCGCTGACCGAAAGTTACAGCAAGGTACTGATCATTTTCACGCTGTTGATCAACCTGATCGACACCCGCGAACGTCTGCGTTCCATTCTCTTTCTGGTATTGATGCTAACCACCTGGCTGGCGTTTACGTCTTATAAGTCGTACCTGGCCGGAGAATTCTACGCGGTGAAATCAGGCATCGCGCGCGTGGGCGGCGGTACTGGCGGCATCTTTGAAAACCCCAACGACCTGGCAACCTCATTCGCGATGATGTTGCCAATTGCGATTGCCTTTGGCTTGATCAAAAAGGGGCTGAAGAAGCTGTTGTACTTTGCCTGCGCAGCCTGTCTGGCGGCGGCAGTCGTGGTGACCTACTCCCGTGGCGGATTTATTGGCATGGCTGCGGCGGGCGGTTTGCTGCTCTGGAAATTGCGCAAACGTAACCGCTTTTTGCCTCCGCTGGCGGCGGTCATTCTGACCTTGTCATTCGCCCTGATGGTCCCCAGCGGGTATGGCGATCGGCTTTTAACCAGCGTTAATACACAGGACGATCAAACCCATTCTGCCCAGGAACGCACAAAGGTGTTGAAACAGGCCTTTGACCTGGCCGTACGCCGAAGCATACTCGGCATCGGGATGGACAACTTTTCCTATTACTCGCACGCCGATCTGAAAGCCCACAACTCTTATCTGGAGTTGGCGGCAGAATTGGGCGCTATCGGGCTCATCGCGTATTTGATCATGATCTTCCGCCCCTTACGCGCCTTACGTCAGCTCGAACATCAACCGGGAGACCCGAATGATCCCAAGTCCACCGAAAACTATTTTTTAAGCATTGGTCTACAGGCGACATTCCAGGCGTATTTCGTCTGCAGCTTTTTCACGTCAATTCAGTATGGCTGGTTTGTGTATTACCCCGTCGCGTATGCGGTGGCTTTCCGGCGCATCGTGGAATATGAAACACGCGGACAGAATGAATCAGAGACATCATCGCAAGACAGCGCCACCGGCGCAGGCCGTCGCCGTTTACCGGGAACGTTATGGAAACCACGTAGACCGCTTCCGTCACCCGCATTGCACGCGGCAACAGAGTCTAAACGTGGCTGGCAGTAAAGTGGCACTGAATATGCTTAGTTTGGATACGGTAGATTTTGTACCCAGCACTTTGAACTATGAATACGGTAAAGCAACAATCTAGTCAGGTCTCTGCTGCCCCCTTGCGCATCTTGTTTTTTGCGCCCAAAGAATGTTGGCCGCCTGATACGGGCGCAAAGTTGCGCAATTATTATCTGGCGCGTGAATTATCCGAGCGCGCGCGCGTGACGTATTTAGGCTTTGCCGATACCCAAACTGCTGCAGGCAACAGCTCGGCCAAAATGTCCCACCCAACCGCCCAGGACGCCGATCTACCGAGCAATATTGTCACACTGTGTGAACGCGTCATCACTGTGCCGCGTGAACAAAGCTACTCTGTCACAAAAATTGTGCAGGGCGCTTTTGGTTCAACGCCGTTGCCCGTGCTGAATTACACCACACGCACCATGGCCGAAACGCTGACGCGGTTACTGGCAGAACAGGATTTTGATCTGGTGCAGGTCGAATCCATACATCTGGCCAAATACCTGCCAATTTTGCGCGCAGCCAAAAGCCGTCCGCGAATTATCTGTGATTGGCATAACGTCGAATCTGAGTTGATGTGGCGCTATAGCGAGCGCGCTCCCAATCTGGCCCGACGCTTGTATGCACAATTGACTGCGCGCCGTATGGCGGCGTTAGAACAGCAACTGCTGACAGAATTTGATGCGCACATCACCGTCAGCGAACGCGACCGCGAACAACTGTTGAAAATCGCGCCCCAAGCGCACATTACCGCCATTGAAAACGGCGTTGATAGCAGTTATTTTGCGGCTGCCGAAATTGCGCGGGCGCATGCCCACTGGCATTCGACATTAGCTTCCCAACAAGCGAACACTGCAGATACACTCCCTCCCCGTCGGCGTATCATTTTTGTCGGTTCGATGGATTATCACCCCAACATCGAAGCCGTTTTGGATTTCGCACAAACTGTCTGGCCGCAAGTGCAGCGCCAGCATCCCGAGTTTGTGTTTACCATCGTCGGACGCAATCCTGCCCAAAGCGTCCTACAGCTTGCCAGCCAACCTGGCATCGAAGTCACCGGTACCGTTGCTGATGTACGGCCGTACTACCACGAAGCAATTGCCTCGGTTGTCCCATTGAAAATGGGTGCAGGCTCACGGCTCAAAATCCTTGAGGCGATGGCCGCGGGTGTTCCCATTATCTCTACCACGTTGGGGGCTGAAGGCTTGGCAGTTCGTCACGGCGAGCACATTGCAATAACCGATTCGCATCAAGCCATGATCCAGGAACTGCTCGATCTGCCCCACCAAACCGAGCAATGGCAGCGAAGAACCAAAGCGGCACGCGCACAAACTCTGGCCCGTTACGATTGGACGTCTCTGGGTGCAGCGCTCTTTGATGTGCATAGCACGCTGGCGGGACGTCAGCTTGCCAGACATAGCGCTGCTGCCAGGTAATCGGAGCCAGGCGCGTTGGAGCTACTGCACAAAAGTGCAGTGCTGGATTGATGCCATAAGCTGAGCCCCCAAACTTTCAGTTATGAATTCGCAGAACACATCAGAAAGACGGGTAATCAAATTGCTGGCGGTGGTCGAAGCCGAGTCTATTACCGGACCGGCCAAGAACTTGCTGGAGTTTTGCAAGCGCGCCCGTCAGAGCGATTCGTCAGCGCCTAATTCCCTGCCAGTTGAAACGTCTCTGGTGACGTTTGCCCGCGGTATGGGATCGAAAGTGCATGACTTCTCTGCGCCAGAAGCAGGGTCTGAAGCCCCAAGCAATCCGTTTGTGAACGCTGCGCGTTCCGCCGGGCTGTCGATCAAGGCAATCGGCGAAGAGTATCGGTATGACATGCGCGTGCTTGATCATCTACGCCAAATTGTCGCGGCGCTGCAACCTGACATCATCCAGACACATAGCGTGAAATCACATTTTCTGATGCGGCTTTCCGGTTTGTGGCGGCAATATCCTTGGGTGGCGTTTCATCACGGTTACACCACACCCGACTGGAAAATGCGGGCCTATAACCAGCTTGACCGCTGGTCGTTACGCACCGTCAAACAGGCCGTCACGGTCAGTCAGGCGTTTGCGCAACAATTGGAACGCTCAGGCGTCCCGTCCAAACGGATCAGCGTCTTACACAACTCGATTGACGCTGATTGGATTAAGGCGGTCAGCGCAGACGATATTCAGGCCTGTCGCGCGTCATTGGGCTTCAAAGACCAAGAGCGCTTTATCCTGGCCGTCGGACGGCTCTCGCACGAAAAGAGCCACGTCGACATTCTTAACGCCCTGGCACGTTTGCGTGAGACGCATCCTGACCTTAACGCGAAGTTTGTGCTGCTCGGCGAAGGCCCGGAACGAGCGCGTCTGGAACAAATGATAGCCGCTCTGAACCTGGCAGACCGCGTCATCCTGTTTGGACAGGTGCGCGACGTTCGACCGTTTTACGCGGCGGCAGAGCTTTTTCTGCTGCCATCCTTGAGCGAAGGCTCACCGAATGCCTTGCTTGAAGCGATGGCGGCATCGTTGCCGATCGTGGCGACAGCGGTCGGGGGAATCCCCGAGATTGTGGCCCACGAAAAAAGCGCTTGGTTGATCGCTCCGCAAAACCCGGCGCAACTCGCTGACGCAATAGGCCGATTATTGACAGATCAAACGTTGGCAACGGCATTGGCAACCAATGCCCGCAATACGGTGGTCAATCAATATTCGATCCAGGCGCGTGTGCGAGCCTTGTTGGAAGTGTACAAACCAATCGTCGCGGCCTCACAACTGAGACGATCAGATTCTCCTGGCCGCGTCGAATTGACCGAATTACTCGACTGATCAAGCCCCTTGGAATAATCAGGCGATTCAGGAATTAGCCTAGCAGGAAGGTTCGTAAATTTATGTGTGGCATTGCTGGTTTTTTTGGACCCAATAATGGAATGACATACGCTGAACGACGCGATCTTATTCAGCGGATGTGTGATGTAATTCGTCATCGTGGGCCCGATGACGAAGGCTTCTTCCTTGATGGTGGCTTAGCCATCGGCATGCGCCGACTTTCAATCATTGACGTGGCCGCCGGCCATCAACCCATCTCGAACGAGGACGGCACGATCTGGATTGTTTTCAACGGCGAAATTTATAACTTCGCGGAATTGCGTGCGGACCTGTTGGCGCGCGGCCATAAATTCCAAACCCGCTCTGATACTGAAACAATCATCCACCTATACGAAGAAGAAGGTGAACGGTGCGTTGAGCGGTTGCGCGGCATGTTCGGCTTTGCCATTTACGATCAGAATAAACGCAAGCTCTTCCTTGCGCGCGATCGCGTTGGCAAAAAGCCCTTGCATTACACGGTTGTCAACAACACGCTGCTCTTTGGTTCGGAAATTAAATCCCTGCTACAACATCCCGACCTGACGCGTAACGTCAACTTCGAAGCAATCTCTGATTTCCTTTCGTTCGGCTATGTGCCAGACCCGGCGACGGCATTTCGCGGCATCTCAAAACTGCCGCCCGGCCATACGCTGACGTATCAGGATGGTCAGATCAACATTCGCAGCTATTGGGATTTCAATTACAACGCGGCGGCACAAGATGAGCCGCCGCAATCTGAGGCGTATTACGTCGAGCGCGTACGCGAGCTGATTGCTGAAGCCGTGCGTATCCGCCTGGTCAGCGAAGTTCCGCTGGGTGCGTTTCTCTCTGGCGGAATTGATTCCAGCACTGTCGTCGGCATGATGGCGCGTCAACTCGACCAGCCTGTCAAAACGTTTTCCATTGGTTTCAGCGAAGCCAGCTTCGACGAATTGTTTTACGCCGGCATTGCGGCACGCCATTTCCAATCAGACCATCACGAATTCATCGTCACACCTGACGTCTGTCGTCTGGTGGAGGAAATCGTCTGGCATCACGACGAACCGTTTGCGGACGCATCGAGCGTTCCCAGTTACGTCGTATCGAAAATGGCGCGTGAATTTGTCACGGTCGTGCTCTCTGGCGACGGCGGTGACGAGGTATTTGCCGGATATGGCCGCTATGCCGAAGATCGTCGCCTGGCGCGCTTCGAACGCATTCCGGCATTTATTCGCCGTCAGATACTGATGCCACTCAGCCGCGCATTGCCACAAGCGGCTTACGGCAAAAACTTCCTGCGCCATATTTCGCTGGAAGGCGGCGCACGCTATATCGACAGCGTCACGTTCTTTAATGAAGATATCAAAGCGCATTTCTTCTCGCCTGATTTCCGCCAGGCACTGAACGGACACAGTTCGGGCAACGCATTTGCACAGATTTACGCCACGCCGAAAAACGCTGGACACGTCGAACGCATGCTCTATCTCGACGGCAAAACCTATTTGCCGGGCGACATTTTGACCAAGGTGGATCGTATGACGATGGCCCATTCCATCGAAGCGCGGGTGCCGCTTTTGGACCATGACCTGATCGAGTTTGTGCAAAAGATTCCCACCTCGCTCAAGCTCACGGACCACGCGCATGGCGACGTGGGCAAATACATCTTGCGAAAAGCGGTCGCCGATATGATTCCGCGTGAAATTCTTGACCGGCCCAAACGCGGGTTTGGCGTGCCAGTTGCAAAGTGGTTCAAGCAAGAGCTGCGCGAAATGCTCTATGACACGCTGACGGATCGCACGACCCGTGAGCGAGGCTATTTCAATCAGGCAGCTTTGCAATCGCTCATCTCGGAGCATCTGAGCGGACGGCGTGACAACTCCAGACATTTGTGGAGCTTGCTGACGTTCGAATTGTGGCACCGCTCTTTTATTGATCAACGCCCCGCCATGATCTTTGCCGGCGCAAAATCCATCAGCCTCGATGCTTTGGCTGCGGGAACGAGCGCCGTGAGCAACTAAATGACGATGAAGACGACAACTCTCAACCGAGGCGAATTGATCAATGCGCCAGCGCAACCGGCGGCCCAATCACGGCGGCGACCGCGCGTGCTTCATTTGGTCAACTATTTTGAAGCGGGCGGCACTGAACGCCAGGCAGTCGAATTGCTAAAACGGCTAAACCCGGAACGCTTTGACGTTCGTCTGGCGGCGTTGCGCAACGTTGGGCCACTGTATAAGGAAATTGCCGAGCAGTATCCGGCAATCCCGGAATTTCCGCTGAACAGCTTTTATGACCTCAATGCGCTCAAACAAACGTCGCGGCTGCGCAAGCTTTTGCTGCAAGAGCGAATTGACATTGTGCATGCGCACGATTTTTACACTGCGATTCTTGCGTTGATGGCGACGCCGTTCACACGTGTTCGTGTGATTGCCTGTCAGCGCAACCTAAAAATCTCTGATCGGTTAGCGCATCGCGTGGGTCACCGGCTGATGTACCGATTTGCCGACTTGTTGCTGGTCAATTCCGCTGCCATTCGTGAACACATTCTCGGGTTGGGCGGCGGACCGCCAGAAAAAATCGTGGTGATTCGCAATGGATTGCGGCGCTTGACTCACGCGACCACGCCGCCAACGCCTGCGGCAGTTCGCGCGACGCTTATTCAAGAGTTGAATTTGCCTGCCGATGCCAAGCTGGTTGGAATTGTCGCCAATCTGCGCCCGGTGAAAGGGCACCGCTACTTTCTAGAAGCAGCTGCGCAGGTATCGCACTCTGTTCCCGAGGCGCATTTCGTGCTGGTTGGCGAAGGGCCGTTACGGTCAGAGATAGAAGCGCAAGCCGCGCAGTTCGGCATTTCATCGCGCGTGCACATTCTGGGCTATCGCCCGGATGCCGCACTGTTACAAACAGCGTTTGATGTCGCAGTTCTTGCCTCGCTACACGAAGGTCTGCCGAATTCCGTAATGGAAGCAATGGCAGCGGGCGTTCCCGTCGTTGCAACTGCGGTCGGGGGAACCAAGGAATTGGTTACGGATGAAGAGACTGGCTATCTCGTACCTCCCGCAGATGCCGAAGCAATGGCCTTGCGCATTCTTCGCGCCTTGCAACACCCGATAGAAAGCGCCGCACTGGCCGCGCGAGGCCAGCTGTTCGTAAACACAGAATTTAATATGGAAAGAATGGTTACCGCTGTTGAAACGCTTTATAGCAGTTTAGATGAACCCTCCAGGACCGAAATATAATGCAAGCGACTTATGCCCTACACATCTTCTCCCTGCAAGAAGGACGCATTGCATGAGCACATTGGCCTATCACTTGGAGGAACTTGAAATTGCCCGTACCGTTGGTCACCCTAACCATGTTCTTCCGAATTTCCCCCTAACGATAGATAGCGTACTTGATATTGGCTGTGGCGCAGGCCAAACCCTGGTCGCCTGCAATTTTACGGATGACACTTTTGTTTGTGGTCTTGATCAGGACACAGAGGCGCTTTCACTGGGGCGACAACTGACCCGTGGTATCCATTTTTTGTGTGGACAGGGTGAGCGCTTGCCTTTTGAAAATGCGTCATTTGCCGGCGTCTTTTCGCGCGTTGCGCTGCCCTATATGCATATTCCCACGGCCCTGCGTGAAATGGCGCGTATCACCAAACCTGGTGGTCACATTTGGTTACTGTTGCACCCATTTTCAATGACCTTCCAGTCAGTTGGTAGCGCTTTCCTGTCTGGCAACCTCAAACGGATCGCCTACCAGTGTTATATACTAGCGAATAGTTTGCTGTTCCATTTAACGGGGCAAATGATCCGCTATCCATTGGCACGCAAACGCTGTGAATCATTTCAAACGGCTACGGGGATTACGCGAGCCTTGCAAGGGCTGGGCTTCGAAAACATCAAGGTAGAAAAAGGCCGTTTCTTTGTGGTTACCGCCGTCAAAGCGCGTTAATTGGCTGCAACCATTGATTTCTGTGCTTGCAGAGAATGAAAACATTTTGCCTTGCTAAGCCGAGAATAAAGCCACATGAAGTTTCAACGTAGTGTTCAACTCATCGTAATTTCGGCATCGCTAATGACGGCCAGCATCTTGCCGTCAGGTATTGCACAAATAAGCACTGCCCCGGCACCGCAAAATCAATCTGCGAGCGTCAAGGTTTCAACTTCTGGCAAAGCCCTGGCCCCGCGTCGCGTCAGAAATAGCGCCCCAACTGCCGCACGGCTATCCCTGCCTTTAGCAAACCCGGCAGAGGCCACAGCCGCTGCCGGGTTACTAGACGACAAAAAACCCCATCTCCCGACAAACTATCTGAATTGGACACCGCCTGCCCTGGGGCAGTCATACACCGATTCCGTATTTGGCACGACCATCACACGTTTGAGCAATGGACTGGCGCAACTCAATGATGCCGTACATCACGAGTATTCAACGATGTCGCCGTTCAATGCCAATAACACTCGTGTCCTGTTGCTGACAGAAAATCGCGGCTGGATTGTGATGGATATGGCCGGCAAGGTACTGCTGGATGATTCTGTACTCGCCCCTTATTACGTTTCAGAGCCTCGCTGGAGCATTACAGACCCAAATGTCTTCTTCTACCATAAGAACGGCACCAATCAGTTGCTGAAGTATGACATTGCCACGAAGAAGGAAACGCTGTTACGTCAGTTTACCCAATACAGTAAGATTGATTTCGGTGGCGGGGAAAGCGACATCTCGGACGACGGCGACCATCTGATCATTCGCGGCGATGATCGTTATATAGGCGTCTATACCATCAGCACGAATCGCTTGGGAAAGACGCTCGACATCAACGGGTTGGGCAATTACGACTATTTCGATTTGACGGCAGACAATCACGTGCTCGCCCGGTGGGATGCAAATGGCGCTGGCCGTTATCGCGGCTTTGAGCTGTATGACCAGGAGATGAATTATCTGCGTCAGGTCACTCAATTTTCTGCTCACGCGGACCGAGGGCGAGACATTAACGGAGACGAAATCCTGTTGGTTTTGGCTGCCAGCGATCTGACTCCACCTGCAGGTTGTGAAAACAACGGCATCGAAAAAGTGCGTTTGGCGGATGGCCGCAGAACCTGTTTGATGGGTTTGAATTGGGATGTCGGCGCGCATATCAGCGCCAACACGAATGGAAGCAATCCCTGGGTGTTAATTGAGCTCTTAGACGAGAACAAGCAAACCGCGCTTGAAAATCAGTTTTTGCCAGCAGATTGGCAAACGCGTTGGGGAACGTATTACAACGAAATCCTGATGGTGAAGCTGGACGGCTCAGAAGTACGACGACTGGCACATCACCGCAGCCGTGCGATGGATGATTATTGGTTTCAACCGCGCGCGGCGATCAGCCGCGATGGTTCGTATGCTGTTTTTGACAGCAATTTCGGGACACAGCCCCTGCCGAGTTATACGGATGTGTTTCTGATCAATCTGAACGTGAATCAGGTAGCCAATATGTCAGCGGCCAGTTACTTAACCACCGCGATTGCGACCGAAGCGATCACAGTGGCGTTTGGTTCCGATCTGGCAACCAGCACACTTGCAGCAAACACAACGCCATTGCCAACGACCTTGGTGGGCACATCCGTCAAATTCCGTGACAGCAGTGGCATCGAACGTTTAGCCCCGCTTTTTTACGTTTCGCCGACACAGATCAACTATCAGGTGCCAGCGGGCTCGTCACTTGGACAAGCGGCAGTCACTGTCACTAACACGCAAGGAAGAGCCGCAACAGGCACGATCTCGGTAACCAATGTCATGCCGGGACTATTTACCGCAGACGCAAGCGGCAAAGGGCCAGTCGTCGGTTATGTCCAACGCACCAAGGCGAACGGCGCGCAAACCAACGAAGCGTTGACGCGGTTTGACCCGGCACAATCCAAATTCGTTACCATTCCCATAGACTTGGGACCAACGACGGATCAGGTATTCCTGGTTCTTTTCGGAACTGGATTGCGCTATCGCAGTGCGTTATCGGCGGTGTCGGCCAACATCGGCGGAACAGACACCACCGTCACGTTTGCCGGAGCGCAAGGATTTTTCGTTGGACTGGATCAAGTCAATATTCGCCTGCCGCGCACGCTGCTCGGTCGGGGTGAAATAGATTTGTTCCTGAAGGTAGATAACAAAACCTCCAACACAGTCAA
Organism: Acidobacteriota bacterium; assembly: GCA_016789605.1. Taxonomy (GTDB): domain Bacteria; phylum Acidobacteriota; class Blastocatellia; order RBC074; family RBC074; genus RBC074. The sequence continues at coordinate 7,041 of JAEUQO010000275.1, read as the reverse complement.
AATTAACGTCAAGTAGTGGAGTTTTTCGACATGCGCTGGCAGAGGTTGAGCATTGCGTTGACGTTGTTGCTAACATTGACGTCACACAGTTTATTGTCAGAAAGAGCGGCGCAGGCCTTTCAAGGGCAAAAGAAAAGCAGCGCCGACAACACAGCGAAACGTCCAGCAGGGTTGTTGGACGATAAGCGCCCGCATCTTGCCCCCAATTATCGTGACTTTGCGCCCCCAGCCGTAGGAGAGAGTTACACCGACCCCGTCTTCGGAACCAAAATCACGCGGCTCAGCAACGGTCCCGCGCAGCTCAATGACTCGGTTCATCACGAATATTCCAGTATGACGCCGTTCAACGCGGACAATACGCGTATCTTGTTGCAGACCGAAAATCACGGCTGGATCGTGGTGGATTTACGCGGCAAGTTCATCGTTTCGTCGGCAGATTTGTCACGTTACTCCATTTCAGAACCGCGCTGGAGCACCTCTGATCCGAACGTGTTCTTCTATCACGGCAATGGCACCAATCAACTCAAGAAGTATGACATCGTAGCCAAGCGCGAAACGTTGGTGCATACGTTCACCCAATTTCGCACGATTGATTTCGGCGGAGGTGAAAGCGACATCTCTGACGATGGCGATCACATGCTGGTTCGCGGCGACAATCGCCACATCGGCGTTTACACCTTCAGCACGGATAAGCTGGGAACGACGCTCGATACGATCACGCTGGGCGAATACGATTACTGGGATTTGACGGCCAACAACAATGTGATTGTTCGCTGGGGAAAAGAAGGATTGGGGCGCTATCGCGGCTTTGAACTGTATAGCCAGGAGATGGCGTTCTTACGGCAGGTGCATCAGTACGGCGCACATGCCGATCGCGGACGAGATTTGAATGGCGATGAAGTACTGCTGGTGTTGTCATCCAGCGATCTAAAACCGCCGCCTGGCTGCGGCAACAACGGCGTAGAAAAAATTCGCCTGGCAGATGGACGCAAAACCTGTTTGATCGGTTTGAATTGGGATGTAGGCGTGCACGTCAGCGCCAATAGCAACGGACGTAATCTCTGGGTGCTGCTCGAATTGACTGACGAACGAACTGGCACCGCCAACCCAAATCCGACGCTGGCGGCCAATTGGCAATCTGTTTGGAAGCCCTATTACAACGAAATTTTGCTGGTCAAGATGGATGGCTCAGAGGTGCGGCGTTTGGCGCATCACCGCAGCCGCTCTCTGGATTGGTACTGGTATCAACCACGTGCCGCAATCAGTCGTGATGGCTCGTATGCGGTCTTTGACAGCAATTTTGGTATGCCGCTCAGAAAAGACTATACGGATGTGTACCTGATCCACTTGCTGGCAGAAACGGGGGATACACAACCCGGTAAGGCTTCGCCGAACCAACCACCACCTGGTAAAAATAATTAGCCCCAACACCCATAAACGAAAGGGGTCATAACATGTCTCTCCCCCAGAGAAATTCACCCGAGGAATCAGTTAGACCGGTCATGCAGAACAAGCAACCATCTCCCAAGCGAAACGGCCCCATTCGCGTTCTTTCCAATTTTCGCAACCTGGATCAGTCAATGCTGCCGGAAGCCGCGCTGGCAATCGAGCATCTTGGTGCCGATGATGGTGTCGCAGGCGCATTACGCTTTCTACGCAAATGCATTCAGTCGGATTTAGTGATTTTGAATGTCGGTGAACGACACTTGCGTCTCGCCTGCCTGCTGAAATACGCGCTTCCCTTCCTAAAATTCAAAATTATTTCTGCCGACCTGATCCTGCGTACGCCGCGCACATTTCAGGCGCGCGTCAAAGCGGCGCTCAACAAATTCCTGTGGAAGCGCGTTGACAGGTTCATTCTATATTTCACCGATTTACGCGGCTATGAACGTTACTTTGGCATCTCGCCGGATCGCGTCACCTATGTTCCGTTCAAGGTCAATGGTTGGGAGAAAGTGACCACCTGGCCAGCAGACCCGCAGGATGGCAGCTATGTATTATGCGCTGGGCGAACGCTGCGCGATGTCAACACATTCGTTCAGGCAGTGGGCAAAGCAGGTTGTCCGGGCGTGCTCTTGCAACAGTCACGCGAGCTGCTGACAGCTCACGGCACTGAGCCGTGGCAACGTGAGTTGCCTCCCAATGTAAAATTGGTCACTGACAACACCACCACGCCAGAGACATTTTTCGACTTCATTTCCAAAGCCCGCATTGTCGTCTTGCCCAGATTCAAGCACGATATTGCAGCCAGCGGCATCGGCACATACATCGTGGCAATGGCCCTGAAACGTTGCGTCATCATCAGCGAAGGCCCCGCAGCCAATGACGTAATGACTGATCAGGCGGTGTTCGTTCCACCAGAAAACGTCGAAAAACTCGCCGACCAAATCAAATTGCTTTGGCATGACGATGCGTTGCGGTCAAAAATTGCCGCGCGCGGACAAGCTTATGCGCTGTCACTAAAAGATGAACGGCGCTTGCTCACAGACATTTTGCGTGTGAGCGTATCGCATTTGGAAGCGTAAGGCGGGATCAGCAATCTCGCCCGGTGTCAGAGAAGGATTGGAACTCAGATGAGCAAAAAAGACGAAAGCCTCTATTCAAAACTGCTGTGGTCGTTGCCCTGCCTGATGCGTTACCCGACGTGGCGCGCACAAGAGATGATTCAGCGCGCAACCCAACCAAACCAAACACCGCATTTGATCTTGATCATGGCGAATCATTTTGAGCCGTCGTGGAGTAATAACGGTTTTGGCGCGGATGCAGCAACACAGGTGAAACGGCTCGAAGAATGGAACAAAGAAGCGCGTCTAACCGGACGCGTCGCCCAGGATTGCGACGGCATGCCGTTTCGCCACACATATTACTTCCCTGCCGAGCAGTATGTGCCAGAAGTTCTGGATCGCCTCGCGGGCTTGCAAGCGGATGGATTCGGCGAAGTCGAAATTCACCTGCACCACGGACTTGAGAAACCAGACACGCCAGAAAACTTGCGGCGGTCGTTGGAAGAGTTTCGCGATATCCTCGCGTATGAGCACAAATGCCTCTCGCGTTTTGAAGACTCTGATAAACCGATGTATTCCTTTGTCCACGGTAATTTCGCGCTGGCGAATACGTATGACAATTATTGCGGCGTGGACTCGGAGTTACAAATCCTGGCCGACACTGGCTGCTATCTGGACTTAACCTTGCCCGCAGCGCCGGCCAAAACGCAAGTACCGATGATCAATGCGTTTTATGAGTGCGGCCGCCCGCTGCACGAGCGGCGCGCACACCGAACCGGTAACAATTTGCGCATCAACGGAAAGTACAAACTGCCGCTGATCCTGACCGGCCCATTGGTGCTCGACTGGGATCGCCGTCTGCGTGGTTTGCCCTTGCCGGGCATTGATAACGGCGACATCACCCATAATTATCAGGCCAGCCTCGGTCGCCTTCGTTCCTGGCGCAATGCCAGCATCAGCGTGGCTGGGCGGCCCGAATGGATTTTCATCAAGCTGTCTTCGCACGGCTTCCTGCCTGGCGATATGGCTCCGACGATCGGTGAACCGATGCGGCGCTTCCTGGGCGAAGCAATGGAATATGCCGCACGGACAGGCGAGTTCAAGCTTCATTACGCCACAGCACGCGAAGCCTATAACATCGCAATGGCTGCCGTTGATGGCCATCAGGGTTCTCCGGGTCAGTATCGCGATTACCGGTTACGGCAGATTATGGATTCGCGTCGTGCTCCGGCGGTCGCCTCGGCCGGGCGGCGCTAGGCACTCGCGCGCTGAACCAGTACGACATGCCGGGAAGGCGCAATCGCCAAACGCCCTCCCGGCCAACGGCAAGAGGTTTATGCACCCCACAGCAGAAGCATCTTTAACGAGTCTTCCCAATACCGAATTTTCCGCTGGTCGTGAAGAGATCAGCGTCTCTGTATTGACATCCGAAATTGATTTTGATGCCTTGCGTGAAGAATGGGACGAGTTACTCAGCGCAAGTAAGCAGTGTGTATATTTTCTTCGTTGGAGCTGGAATCGGTTGTGGTGGCAAACCTATGCTCCGCCGCACAGCAAACTGCTGCTGATCACCTGTCGCGATCGCCAGCACCGACTGGTCGGCCTTGCTCCTCTGTATTGGCGACAGCAAAAAACGGCAGGCATCCCGCACATTCGAGAGATTTATTTCCTCGGCACCGGCACCGAAATCAAGACCAGTGAATATCTGGATTTCTTCGCGCGCCCAGGGTACGAGCAGGCCGTCGCGCAACTCATCGCGACGACCCTGACTGAAGATCATACCTGGGACTATTTGTATCTATGGGGAGTGCCGACACAATCCACGCTGATGCCGCACTTCCATCGGGCGCTAGGCAATCGCGCAGTCACAGAAATCTGCGATCATAATTCGTATGTAGATACCAGCGGTGACTGGGAAATGGTTCGCCAAGGGATGGGAAAAACCTTGCGTACGAACATTGACCGTTACGCACGTCGCTTCCTAAAAGACAAAGAATTTGAGTTTCACCTGGCGACAACCACCAGCGAGGTCGAAGCCGCAATGGAAGAGCTGATTCGATTACATCAGGCGCGTTGGGAATTCAAAGGCAAGCCAGGCTCTTTCACCTTGCCACGCTTTGAAGAGTTTTTGCGCCAAATTGGCCGTATTGCACTGACAGAAAATCGCTTGCGATTGTGGACGCTAACGGTCAATGGTCAGGAAATCGCCGCCTTGATTGCATTTCTCGACAATGGCATTGCTCATTACTTTCAGGGCGGATTTGACCCTGCCTTCGCCAAGGATCACTTGGGCAGCATCATGCTGAAGTTTTGTATTGAGCAATGCATCGAGGCCGATAACATCACCGAGTTCGACTTTATGGGCGGAGGAGCCGCTTACAAGAAGCATTGGACGGGCTTGAGCAGAGACATGCTTGAGTTACGGCTGATGCGCAACAACCTGCACTCACTTCCTTTTCAAACCTATCGCTGGGCACGCAAACGCGGCGGCCAGCTTAAACGCAAACTGCGGTCTTATTGGCAAAAGCAACCACCAGCTTGATTCCCACGACATAGCCGTAAATGAGAATGGCGGACGCTGTTGCGACAGTGCCCGCCATTCTCATTTATCGCCAACGTAGATGAAACTGAAACCAGTTTCATCTGCGAATGCGGTTCCTATTTCAGTTTGATCATGAACACATCCGTATAGTTTGCTAACGGATAGGTGGCAAAGTTGCTGTCAAAGACGGCATATGAACCGTCACGGCTCACTGCCGCACGCGGTTGATACCAATACCAATCCAAGGTTCTGCTACGATGGTGAGCCAGACGACGCACTTCTGAACCATCCATTTTCACCATCAAAATTTCATTGAAGTAAGGCTTCCAAACGCTTTGCCAGCTCGACGAGAGCGTGGCGTTCGGATTTGCCGTGCCGTCTATCTCGTCAGTCAGCTCAACGATTACCCAGGGATTCGAACCATTGCTGTTGGCGCTGATGTGCGCGCCCACAGACCAATTCAATGCCATCAAACAAGTTCGTTGTCCATCAGAGAGGCGAACTTTTTCAATGCCATTGTTTTCGCAACCGGGCGGCGGGTTCAGATCGCTGGAAGACAACACCAGCAATACTTCATCGCCGTTGAGATCTCGCCCGCGGTCGGCGTGCGCGCCATACTTGTGCACCTGCCGCAAGAACGCCATTTCCTGGCTGTAAAGTTCAAAGCCGCGATAGCGCCCGGTGCCTTCCGCGTTCCAACGTACGATCACGTTGTTGTTTGCTGTAAGGTCCCAGTAGTCATAGGTGCCAAGTGTACTGATATCCAGCGTGGCTCCCAGCCGATCCGTGCTGAAGGTATAAACGCCAATGTAACGGTTATCGCCGCGAATCAACATGTGATCGCCATCGTCAGAGATATCACTTTCGCCGCCGCCAAAATCAATCATCGAGAATTGCGTGAAGGTACGCACCAGGGTTTCTTTCTTGGCCACGATGTCATACTTCTTGAGTTGGTTGGTGCCGTTACCGTGATAGAAAAACACGTTCGGATTGGACGTGCTCCAACGCGGTTCGGACACCGAATATGACTCAAGGTCGTTATGAGAGACAATGACATTTCCGCGCAAATCCATCACCACCCAGCCACGTGCTTCGGTCTGTAACAAGATGCGCGTATTGTCCGCATTGAACGGTGTCATACTGGAATATTCGTGATGAACCGAGTCATTGAATTGCGCGGGCCCATTGGTCAGCCGCGTGATGGTTGTGCCATATACCGGATCGGTATAGCTGCCGCCAAGCGCAGGCATCGCAAACGAAGTGTAGCTGGGAGGAAGATATGGGCGTTTGTCATCCAACATGCCCGCCGCGCCGCCTGAAGCAACCGTTCCCGTCGTCGTAAACGTATAGTTGCCAGAAGTCGCTTGATTGCCCGCAGCGTCCTTGGATTTGACGCGATAGTGATACAGCTTATTTGGTGACAAGCCAATCAAGGACATCTGATGGTTTGTCAGCAATGTCGCAAGCGAGGTCGTGTTACCGTAGGCCGTTGTCGTCCCGTATTCAATTTGCGAATCTGAGGCTTCGTTGGTCGTCCAACTGATCGTCGCGCCAGTCGAAGTTACGCTGCTGCTGGTAATCGCACTAAGCACAGGCGCTGTCGTATCGGCAGCAGCTAATGTAACAAACGAATAGGTAGGAGATGTCGCAGTATTCCCTGCCGCGTCGCGCGCTCTCACGCGATAGTAGCAAGTCGTGCTCGCCGGCAACCCAATCAAACTCAGGCGGTGGCTGGTATTCAGCGTTGTAAGCGAAGCCGAACTACCCAAAGCGCTCGTCAATCCGTAATCCACCTGCGAAGTTGCCGACTCATTTGTCGTCCAAGCAATGGATGCCCCAGAAGAAGTGACGCTTGAGCTGCTCACGCTGCTGATCACTGGCGGCGTGGTATCCGCAACGGATGGCGGCGTCGGTGAAGGTGTCGACAATGGCGTGGCCGTCGGTGAAGGTGCTGCGGCAGAACCTGAAGTCGCGATCAGCGCATTGCCAATGGTG
>JAEUQO010000271.1 GCA_016789605.1 Acidobacteriota bacterium | reverse complement strand
TCGGCGCTGAATTTGTGCAGGCAATGCGTGCTGCAAAAGTAATAGGTTTTGTCTTGATGGTCGTGTTTGCCTGCTGCCGTTGCCGGCTGAACGGTCATACCGCACACCGGATCAATGTGCGTTTCGGTCGTGATGGTTGTCGCTGCCTGTATCGGCATCATCACCGGCAGCGATTTCGTTTTGCCGCCCAATTGCACCATCACTGGAGCCGCGTGCATCTGTGAAAGTTGCGGTGGTTTGTTCAGATACGTTTCAGGATCGGCGCTGAATTTGTGCTGGCAATGCGGATTGCAGAAATAATAAGTCTTGCCGTTGTGTTCAAACGTACCAGCAGCGGTCGCTGGATCAACCGTCATGCCGCACACGGGATCTATGTGCCTGTTCATTTGCGCCTCCTTTTCAATGGCGTTGAAGCGGGTTTGTCTGTGTTGAGGTGCGCGCCTTCGATCAAGCCGCAAAAATGTCCTTCGGCTTGGCCGCGCGCATCCCAGGTTTGTAAGGTTTCAGCCAATTCGTCGCGGTAACGCTGCATTTGCGCCATTTTCTCGTCGAGTTCGGCCAGCCGTTGGCGGACGACTTCGCGGACTTCGGCGCACGGACTTTGCCCGGCGCGGCTTTCAGTGATGAGGCGTTTGATTTCATCCAGCGTGAAACCGAGCGCCTGGGCGCGTTTGATGAAATCCAGCGTGTCCAGCGCTTCGGTGTCATAGAGCCGATAACCGCCTTCGGTGCGCGCCGGACGGCTGAGCAAACCGCTGCGTTCATAAAACCGCAGCGTTTCAATGCCGATGCCGGTGCGTTTGGCGACATCACCGATTTTCAGCCAGGTAGTTTGTTGCGCGTCTACATTTCGCTTCGGTTGATTCATGATTCCTCCTTTTCTGACAGGGGAAAGTCTACACCCTGTAGCTGGCTACAGGGTCAAGGCGAAAAATTTAGGGAGGAGAAAATTTGCGAGAGGCGGAAGAACGGCGAGACGCAACTGCTGAAAGCGCCTCGCCGGCAAGTTTAGTAAATGATCGTAAAACTGCCCTCAGCTTCGGCAACCACCGTTGCCAGGCCCCATACCGGCACATCCGGCGCAGTTCCCTTTTCGGAAGTCGGCTTGCCGCTGCCGTCAAACAACTGCCAGGCCAGCGAGCCGCCTTTTTTCCAGCCGGTTCCTTCGGTCCAGACCAGCATGGTTTCGCCGCGCGCATTGACGGCCAGCGCCGGATGTTTGCGCTTGCCGGTCGAACCAGGCGCGGCAAGCGGCGCAACAGTCGCGGTTGAATCCAGCCCGCCGAAATAAACTTGCCCGTTGTTTTCCCACGCGCCGCGGGTCTGCCCGGCTTCAACCATCGTGGACGAACTCATCGGACAAGTCGTCAAATTCCAACTGTCCATCCGCGCGCCCTGAAAAGTTTTTCCCCGGTTGGCGGAAATCAGCAAAAACATGCCGCGTTCGGTCATTTCGGTTGCGGTTCGATACAAAACAAACAGCCTGCCTTGTTGATTGACGAAAGCCCGCAATCCACAACAAGCGCAAACGCCGGTCGTTTTGCCGCCGCCGTCGGCAGGGTCAATAGCAACCTCGCGCGCGAAGGTTTTGCCGTCATCAGCCGAGCGCGCCAGCCAGATACGGCGATTCGGTTCGCCGGTTTTTTCTCCGGCGGCGTGCCAGACGGCATAAACGTTGCCGGTTTTGTCCGCCGCCACACTGCCGCCGCCGTCCAGATGCTGCGTGAGGTGAATCAGATTGCGCTGCGCTTCAAACGCCGTTCTGCTGTCGTTCAATCGTGCGTAAAGCAACGGCGCGGAATTGCTGGCGGGGCGCGGCGCGGCAATGTTTGAGCCGTTCCAAACCACATGCACGCGTCCATTTTTGCCCAGCGCCAGTTGCGCGCCGCGAATGGTTCCCGTGGCTACGGCGCTGCCCGGTTGGCTATTGACGCGCAGCGGAGTCGAGAACCCAGTCTGACCTTTCGCACGCTGAACATAAAATACATCGCTCGCTGAAGCTTCGCCCGACAGGTAAATCAAATGCAGCGTGCCGCGTTCGTCCAGCAAGGCTTGCGGTTGAATGCCGCCGTTCGGCGTGCGAAGTAAATTCACTTTGGCCGCCGGGCCTTGCGCCTGCGGAAGCGCGCCGCTTGCCAGCCACAAGAACAGTCCGAGAAAACCAACCATTCGATATTTCATCCTCGGCCTCCAGGAACAGTTACGGCAAAGGCATAGTTGCCGTTAGCACGCGCGAACCGACCCAGGCGAAAACCAGCGTGTTGCCCGTCCGCACCATCTGGGGAAAGCCATTGGCGCGCGCCGTGCCCGAAGGCGCGACCGTGATGGCGGCATCAATTTTGCCATCGGATTTCACGCGCCGAACGCGGAGCGCGCCGCCGCCTTCCATCTTTTCCAGCCAGCAAACCAGCACCGAACCATCATTGAGCATTAACAAATCCACGCGGCCAACGGGATTGCCGTCGTCCACAATGAGCGGCTGATCAAAGGTCGCGCCAGCGTCTTTGGAAAAGGCGAGTTTGACGCGTGGTTTGTCGTTCACGGCGGTGAACCACGCGACGGCGACTTTGTTGCCGGTTGCCGCCACCGCTGGGCCGTTGACCGGACATCCGTTCAGCTTCCAGCCGTCGTCGTGAACTGCGCGCGGGGCGGTCCATTTGCCGTTTTTCAAGCGGACGATGGAAATGTCGCGCATCTCCTGGTCTGAACGGTCACGGAACACCACCACCGGGCCTTCATCAGTCAGGGCCGCCGATGTTTGACAGCATTCACACACTTTCGCATCAAGTATCGCTTCATCGGTCAATGTGCCATCGCGTTTGATCTTCACATAACGCAAGGTCATGTTGCCGTGCTCACCGCCGTGGTCATTGCCGTGTGCTTTCATTTCGCGCCCATCCAGCCAGACCGCTGCCAGTTGTCCATCTTTGGCTGCCAGTAATGAAACAAAGCCGTGTTCGGTTTGCGTGCCGTCGCGATGCGGCACAAACGGTTTGCCCCAGGTTTTGCCGCCGTCAGACGAACGCGCAATTGTGACGTCATAGGCATAGGTGCCGCTGCCGCTTTTGACCAGCCAATGCGCTGCCAACGATCCATCCGGCAAGACAATCAGCGAAGGGAAATCCGCCCAGTTGACGAACCAGTTTGTGCCTTCGGCAATTACACGCGGAGCTGACCAGCCGTCGCCTTCCTGCACGGCAAAGCGAAGGGAAAATTTCCCTTCGCCCAGCCGCTCGATCCAGCTCAAATACACCTTGCCGTCACGCGCAACGGCCAGATTCGGCTGTGCGCTGGCCGCACCCGCTGGCGATGGCAATGCGCGCACTTGCGCCAACGCCAACAAGGATGCGAACAGCGAAAACAGCAACACGGACAAGGAAGTTTTTAGTTTCGACATATGGGACACATTCGGATAGGTCGCGTTAATGCTTTTCGATTTTTCCTGAATCGCCCGTTTGGTGATCAGAAATCTGAAAGCGCAAAAATTCGTGAATCGCCGCGATCGCTTTGGCATTAGTCGAGTTGATGCGCACTTTGCCGCCCAGCTCGGTTTGTTCAAACTGATATTTGATCTCAGCTTTTAGTTGTTTCATGACGGGCACTCCCGGTGGCACTTTGTCGTGAATCAACATCGGCGCGGTGAAATCGCCTGCGGCAAATTTCTGCGCGATGTGTTTGAAGTGCGTGCGGATTTGCTCCAGATTCGCCGCGTCCGTTTTATCCTTGACCTCGGCCACGATCAAGCCGCCATCCGTCGTCAGCAAAAAATGATGCGTCGTTTTTTCGTGACTAAACCCCATCACTTTATCGCCGCGTTCGTTCACGCCCGCGTGCTGTGCATGATCGTGGCTTTGTGCGAACGCAGCAGCGCAACTGAAAAGCGCCAAAACGACAGCCGTCAAAACAAGCTTGGATAATTTCATCTTCGTTTCTCCTGGTTGGTTTTGCAGTTTAGCCATTGTGTTGATGTGTGTTTTTCTTATTCGGCCAGGTGGGACCGGGTTCGTATTTGCCTTCTTTGATGAGGGCCATCATGCGGTCGTATTTGTCCGGCGGTAGCACGCGCACGAGCGTCATCATCCCCATCATCGCGCCTGTCCAGCCGTCGGGCAGCCAGGAGTTTTCCGGTTTGGCGACTTCGGCGTCCATCGTCATCCACATATCTTGCGGATAACCCGGCACACGTTTTTTCTTCGCGCCTGCGGTTTGGCTCTTGGGTAACACCAGCGCCATGTTGCATTTCGGACAATTGCCGGGTTTGTCCGATTTCACTTCGGGGTGCATCGGGCAGGAATACACAACCGCTGCATTTTTATCTTGTCCGACGCCGTTGGACACAGACTGTTCCAGCGGCACGCCCAGGGTGCGGCCAAATGCCGGACCGTTTTCATCTGACAGCGCGTGGCCTTTGGTGATGATGCCCATGCCGGATTCCATTTCGCGGCTGGGCGGCGCCATGTGTTCGGAATGATTCATCGGCCCGACCATCGAAACCATCTGGTTCATCATGTGGTGCGGCAGGTGGCAATGAATCATCCAGTCGCCGATGTTTCTGGCTTCAAATTCGATGTCGCGCGCCTGGGCGACGCCGACCAATACGGTGTTGCCCGGATACCAACCGACTTCGGGAATGCGCCCGCCTTCCGTGCCGGTGACATAAAACTGATGGCCGTGCATGTGAATCGGATGATGGTCCATGCTCAGGTTGACCAAACGAATGCGCACGCGTTCGCCGTGTTTGACAATCAGCGGCGTGCAGGCTGGCCCGGCTTTGCCGTTGAAAGTCAGCCAGTTGAATTCCATCGCCAGCGTGTTCGGCACGGTGTTGTTTGGCAAAATCGCCCAACCTTGCAGGATCAGACCGAAGTCTTTGTCTACGCGCGGCGTTTGCGGTTGGCGCGGGTGCACGATGAAAAAGCCGATCATCCCCATCATTTCCTGCATTGGCATGTGGGAGTGGTAAAAGTATGTGCCGTGCTGATGCAGCATGAATTCGTAGGTGTAAGTTTCGCCCGGCATGATCAGCCACTGCCCCAAACCCGGCACGCCATCTTGCGACATGGGAACTTCCAACCCATGCCAATGCGGCGTCGTCGGTTCGGGCAAGTTGTTGGTGAAATGAATGCGCACGCGGTCGCCTTCCTGCACTTCGATGGTCGGCCCCGGCAGGCTGCCGTTGTAACCCCAGGCATCTACTTTGCGCGCGTCTGCCCACGGAGCCGCCGGCAGAAATTCGGTGTGAACGGGTTCAGCCACCAGATGAAAAACCTTGACGCCGTTTTCCAGTTTGTACGGCAGTTTGGGAATGTCCGGCGTAAACACCGGTTGAAACGGCGCGGGCGCTCCCAGCGTTTCTGGCTGCGAAGGCGTTTTGGATGGTGTCGCCGGTTTCACGGTCATTTTGGTGTGATCGTGTTGTGAGTGATCCTGTACGGCAGGTTTGGGGTCCTGAAGTTGCTGTTGCGCGTTGCCTGTTTGTGTTGATTGCGCTGCCACCAGGCTCGCGCCGAGCAGCGAAGTGCGACGAAGAAAATTACGACGATTTGAATTCACAGAACCCTCCTTATTGATTTGAGCCTTCAGTAGACAGGCTCGCAACACCGTTGGGCGCATCCAGGCCGCCGGTGAGCAACAAGCCACGCAATTGCACAACGTTTTGCCAAAGCTCAACCAGTGAGTGAACGTATTCGGCGCGCGCCTGAAAGAGCGTGCGCTGTGTGAAAAGCACTTGCGGATAGGCTGCGCCCATTTGCCGGAACTTGGCCAGATACAATTCATAAGCGCGTTGTGCGCGGGGCAGGACTTCGCGTTGATAGCGGGCGGCCACGCCCAGCGAGTTTTGGTATTGCGCGAAGCTTTCGGCCAGGCGTGCGCGCAATTTCAATTCCACGCGTTGCACTTCGCGTTCAGCGGCAAGCTGGTCGGCTTTCGACGCTGCTACGTTGCCCTGGTTGCGATTGAAAATAGGCACTCGCACACCAGCTTCGACGCGTGCTTCCCAACCGGTTTTGCCGCCGTAAAACTCTGCCCATTCATTGCTGTAACCGACGCCGCCGCGCAAATAGATGTCTGGTTTGGGTTCTGCCTTGGCGCGACTGACAACGGCTTTGGCGCGTTCGATGCCTGCCAGCGCGCGTTTCATTTCCGGGCTGTCGCGCAGCAAACTGGCGAGCAATTCGTCTTGCACCAGCGCCGGCGCAGCCGTTTCCAGTTTGTCTTCCAGCCGCGTCAGTTTCAGTTGCGGATCATTGACCACCGCCGCCAGCGTTTGCCAAACGCGGTTGTAATCGTTACGCGCGCGCAGCAAATCAATCTCGGCGCGTTGCAATTCGACTTCGGCGGCCAGCACATCGGGGCGATCTGCCGCGCCGGTGTTGAACAGGTCTTCCGAAATTTCGGTCGCTTCGCGCGTCAATTCGGCCAGTTGCTCGCGCAGCGCGACCAGTTGCTGTGCGCCGACGACTTCGTAATAGAGCATGCGCACGGCGTTGAGCACACGCAGCTTTTGCGCTTCGGCTTCAGCCTGGGTTTGCACTTTTTCCTGTGCGGCGATGTTTTTGCTTTTGGCCAGTTTGCCGCCGGTCAGAATGGTTTGTTCGACGAAAAACGACTGTCCGTTGCGGTACGGATAGACTTGCGAATTGAACGCCAGCCCATCGCCTTCGTAACCGATGACCGGATTCGGCCACAGCCCGGCTTGTTTGCGGCGACCTTCTGCGGCCTGAATGGCAGCTTCGGCCTGTGCCAGCGTCGGATTGTTTTTGAGCGCCATTTGCTCCAGGTCTTCCAGGCGCAAGGCCGGAACGGAAGCCCGTTGCGGCGCGGCGGGATTGGCTGTGGTTGGTTCGTGTATGTGTTGTTGTTGTGCGGCGGCGGCCTGAGCCAACGCCAGCCACAACACGGCCAGCGGCCAAAACTGCCGCAGCCGAAAAGACGTTCGGTTCTGCATGTTGGTTAACTCCTGTTGAATCGTGTTCGTTGCGCGGACACACGTCGACCTTGTTCGCCAAGGCGATTCACACAGGAATTAAATTCTCAGACTGATTTGAAATCCGCTGAAAGGCGGCGCGTGGGAAAACCCGGTAGGTGGTGACAACGACGGAGCCGGTTGCGCCTGATCGGCCTGTCGCCAGGAAGGCAGCGAAGCAAACGCAAACTGTTTGTCTGTTTGCGCACTGCTCTCTGTCTGGCTGGAGGCAGTTGCCGGATTGTCTTGCGCGTTTAGCGTGCAATGACACGCCGGTTCGGCCAGCCGTGCGACAAACAGGCGCTGGTGGTTTTGCCGCGCAGTCTGTGATTTGTGGTGTTGGCCAGCAGCTGTCGGCTTGGTTGCCGCTTTATTTGCGGCATCGGTGTGTTCCGCCTTGGCGTGACAATGAGATTGCGCGCCCGAGGCGGATGCGTGCTGAGCAGATGAGGAAGACGGTGCTGGTTGCGCAGACACCGTTTGCGCTGGCGCACAGCAGACCAAACCGCACAGCCCAACCAAAAAGAAGAGTTGGGCTGCGAGCAAGGTTGCCACTGTTTGCTTGATCATTTGCACGGCGCGCATTTAAGCATCCGAAATCAGCGTTTTCAACTCTGTAGTCGGATACGGAGTTCGGTTTATGGTTTGGGTTTGATGGTGACGTCTTCCAGCCACCATTTGCCGCCGCGTTGTTCGACGGCCAGCGTGGCTTGCACAAAATCGCCGGGTTTCAGCTTGGTGTAAAGGCTTTCGTCTTTGAGCGCGAAATGCATGGTCATCGCTTCCATGTAATTCGGAATGGCTTCGTGTTCGATCACGACATCGCGATATTGCGGATGGGTTTCGATGATTTTGCCTTTGAAGGGATAGCGTGTGACGCCTGGCGATTGCCGTGTTTGTCCGGGCCAGGCGACTTTGCCCATTTCACGCCAGGTCGTCAGCTTGATGCCGAGTTCTTTGATCAGGGCTTCGATTTCGGGATCCGTGAAGGCGAGAAAATCGCCGTACCGCTGTTCCCAGGAACCGGTCGTGGCTTTCAGTTCGGGGTCGTTCATGCCCAGATGCACGATCAGCATCGTCACGCCAGGTTTCATTGAGCGCAAAAATTTCTTGTAGGCTTCTTTGCGTTCGGCAGGCGTTTTGCCGGGAACGCCCGTGTTCAGGTAATCCAGCATGGCAAATCCATCATCGGCGATTTTCTTGAGGGCGTCTTCGCCAATGGGAATGCCGCTCAGCTTCGCATACTGAATCGCTTCGGGCGTCGGGCGCATGACCATGACGGGAATGCCGTACTCTTTGCCGAGTTTGGTGTAAACGTCAAAAAAGTCTTGGCGCGTGTACAGCGTGCCCATGTGCGTGTCCAGATGTGTGGGCTTGATGCCGAATTGCAGAGCGCGTTCGATCTGGGCGCGAATTTCCGTTTCGATTTCCTGCGGCGACGCATTTTTGGCCGTGTCGCGTTCAGAGCGCCACATGAACCCGTCAGGATCGAGCAGGCCTTTCACTTTGTCAGGCGAGGCCACCGGACGCCAGCGCAGGTACTTCCATTCGCTGGTCAAGGTCAGGTGCAACCCAAGATCGAGTTCGGGATGTTGCCGCGCATAATCGGCAATTTCAGGAAACCAGGGGCAGGGAACCATGATACTGCCCGACGTCACCATGCCTTTTTTGAAAGCTTCGATGGAGGCCACATTGACCGAATGCGACATGCCGATGTCGTCGGCGTGCACCATCAACACCTTGTCGTTGGGGCCGTAACCGAGTTGCTGGGCGGTCGTGGTTTGCGCGAGCGCCGCAGCAGGCAAGCTCAACGCGCAAACCAGAAACAAAGCAAAATTCAGCTTCATCGTTTTTCAAACCTCTTTGGTTTCAAATCTGGATTCAATTTGTATTTTTCGATTTTCCATTCATCCACGGGCGCGCCGTTGATGGCCTTGATGATGTGGAACGGCAACCAGACGCCGTTGACGTTGCGGTAGTCGGCCAGCACAAATTGCACGGCAATTTCCTGGTTGGCGTCGGCGGGCGTTTCTTTGCCATCGGCAGCGACGACGTAGCCGGCGGCGGGTTGCACGATTTCGCGATAACTGAGCATGGTCGGACGCGCCGTGGCTTGATTGATAAACAGGCGTCCGGCCAGTTCTTCCGGGCCGGAAATTTCGATGGCTTCAACCACGCCTTGCGGCGAATTGATTTCGCCCGCGTGTTGAAAGTTGAGCGGAAAGTTCGCGGACGGCGTCAGCAGCCAGACAAACATCAGCAAGCCCAGTTCTCTGCGCAATTGTCTTTCGCGCAGGGTTTGCAGGTCGGGATTGTTCAGCGTCGTGGGGCGAGCGCCCGGTCTGGTCTGTTGCGCTGACGTGCGTCGCGCATCTTCCATCTTTTGCAAATCGTTGTTGCTGTCCTGCCCGGCCGGAGTGGGCAGGCGCATGCCCAGCATTGTGCGTTCGCCAGGATTGGTCCCGGGTTGAGTCGCCGTGCGGACCGTCGTTGAGCCGGTGGCCGCGCCGCGCATACTGCCGCTTTCTCCGGTGGTGGTGACCGTGCGGTCGGTTTGTCCGCGTGTGATTTCGTTGGCGCCATCATCGCTGCCAGGGCGCGTGACTTTGCGATCAAGCCAGACTTCCTGACCGTTCAGCGCCTGAAACGAGGTCACAAATACCAGCGGCTGCGGGCGGGTATCTTCCGTTTTTAGCAACCTGTCCGGGGCGAGCACTTCGATTTTGAGTTCGCCGGTGGTGTCGCCGTTGCGTTGGTGGCGGCGGAATTGGCCGTTCAAGGAAAGGCTGCGCAACGCTTGCAGTTTTTCACCGCCCAGCGCCGCGCGAATTTTGGTCAGTAATTCCTGCGCGCGCTGTTGCGCCTCTGGTGTTGGTTGCGTTTGCGCCAACCCGCTGGCGGAAAACACCAGCAGGAACAGCAATGCCCGCAGTGCCGAACGCATAGCTTAACCTCCGTTGGGTGGCGCAATTGCCTATTCTTTCTCTGCCGGAAAATACCAAACGCGGCGAATCAACCCAGCACGCACTTCATACACGCCCAGACTCGTTTGTGATTGCGGGCCGCTTTTAGCTTCCCACCGGGCGCGTTCATAGACGGTGACGTGAGTGCCTGCGGCCATCAGCGACGTTAGCTCGGAACGGCACGACGGGCAGGATTTGAAATATCCCCGGACCCATTTTTCCAGCGCCGGTTTGCCATCTACTTCAACTTCGGTTTTGTTGCCGCTGACGTTCAACCACTGGACGTCAGCGGCAACCAGACTGAGCAGCGCTTCTGTTTTTCGCTGATTGAATGCCTGGGTGAAGGTGCGCACGATTTCGACGTTGCCTGGGCTTGCGCTTGGTACAGATTCCGGCGCAGGCGAACGCGAACCCAAAAACGGCAGCACAGACAAACAGACCATCATTCCCAGCCAAAGCGGGCGAAAGCGGCCGTAATGATGCCAGGCAGAGACGTTCATCAGCTTACAGGTTGTTGCGTTTCATTTCTTCGACAATGTAATCACAGGCGCGCGCCGTAATGGCCATCATCGTCAGCGTCGGGTTTTGGCAACCGATGGTCACATAGCTGGCGCCATCGGTGACAAACACGTTTTTGGCATCCCAGGTCTGATTGAATTTGTTCAGTACGGAAGTTTTGGGATCGCTGCCCATGCGCGCGGTGCCGACCTCGTGAATGCAGAAACCCGGAGGCGCAGGCGTCATGCTGCGCTGAAGCACGGTGAATTTGGCGGCGTCGGCCATTTCCAAAATGGTTTCCAGGGCGTCTTTGGCCATGGCTTTTTCGTTTTCGCCGTGTTTGCAATCAACGTGCAAGACGGGAATGCCCCAGGCGTCTTTTTTGTTTGGATCAATCGTCACTTTGTTGTTTTTGTCGGGCAACATTTCGCACCACGCGCCCAATCCCCACGAGACTTCGTTTTTGGCTTCGCGCACCATTTTCTTGAAATCCGCGCCAAAGCCGGGAATCTGTCTGCCTTTGAAAAAGTTGGTGCTGACACGCACGCTGCCTTGCATGCCGTAACCGCGAATGAAGTCTTTGTGTTTGTCTTTGATATTGCGGAAACGCGGCACATAGATGCCATTGGCGCGACCGTCGGAAAAATCATATTCGCTGCCGAACAGTTGCGGCACCACGCCGCCCGCGCTGATCGAGAACATGTGATCCATCAGGTAATGTCCTAACGCACCTGATGAATTGCCAAAGCCATTGGGATGCTGGCGCGATTGGGAATTGAGCAGAATGCGTGTGGATTCCAGCGTCGAAGCGCAAAGCACAATCACCTTGCCATACTCTTCGCGTTCCTGTTTGCTGAGCTGATTGACGACCCGTACGCCTTTGGCCTTGCCGGTGTTGGTATCCACGATGATTTCACGCACCACGGAATTGGGTTTGAGCGTCATCCGTCCGGTTTTTTCCGCGGCGGGCAAGGTGGAACCAGGGCTGCTGTAATACGAATGCGTCGAACAACCACGGTCGCAATGTCCGCACCAGTGACAGGCGGCGCGGCCTTGATGTGGCTTGGTCAGGATGGCGGCCCGGCCAATGATGACTTTGCGCTCGTTCCATTTTGCTTCGACGCCTTTTTTCAGCAGGTGTTCGCCGCAGGTCATTTTCATCGCGGGCAGAAACCGGCTGTCGGGCAATTGCGGCAGATTTTCGTACGAGCCGCTGATGCCGACGAAATCTTCGACCTGGTTGTAATACGGTTCCAGATCGGCGTAGCTGATCGGCCAGTCTTCGCCGTAACCGTCGCGACTGGCCGCTTTGAAATCGTAATCGCTCATGCGGTACGACTGGCGGCCCCAGGTAATCGAACGCCCGCCGACGTGACGACCGCGAATCCACCAGAACGGTTTGTCTTCAGGCGTGGTGTAGGGGTTATCAATGTCATCCACAAACAGGTGATAGCCATACTCGTTGGCGGCATAGCATCTCGACTGGATCGGCTGGCGCGGCGCATATTTCGCGCCAGCCGCAAGCCCGCGATATTTCAATTCCCAGGGAAAGGTGTGTTCGCGAAAGTCTTTCGCTTCGTCCAGTTTGCGACCGGCTTCCAGCACCAATACGTGCAAGCCTTTTTCCGTTAAAACCTTGGCGGCCCAACCGCCAGTTGCGCCGGAACCCACGACGATCGCGTCGTAAACTTTACGCTTGGAACTTTGCATCGCTGCGCTCTCCTGTTTGGATGTGATGGATGGTGATATCGCTCGGGAAAACCGGCGTCAATCTACCGTAACTGACAGAAGGTGTCCATAAAGTCGCCCCTCTCTTGGGACAGACAGAAGGGCGGGAAGAAATTTTGTGCTTGACGGCAAACTACAAGTGTCGTTAGTATGGCGACCGTAGTAGTTGAGCTGACTAAAAGAGAGGCTGAGATGGCGAAAGACGCAGCGATCAAGCTGACCAAATTCGAGCTGGAAATTATGGATGCGCTCTGGGAATTGGGCAGCGCTTCCATTCGGGAAATTCACGAGACGTTGCCAGAACAGCAACGGCCCGCATTCACGACGGTGCAAACAATGATCCGTCGCCTGGAAGAAAAAGGCGCGGTCGCACAAACCAAGCAAATTGGCAATGCGCATATTTTTACGCCGACCATTACGCGTGACGCAGCGCATCGGCGCTTGATTGACGAATTGCTGGACCTGTTCGGTGGTTCGGCGCGGCCCTTGATGGCGCATCTGGCCGAAGCCGGTAAATTGACGCTGGCCGATGTGAAAGAGCTGGAAAGCATGGTGAGCGAACAAACAGAGCCAGCTGGTGCGGAAGCCGTCACCGAAACGCGCAAACCCAAACGCCAATCCGGCAAATCCTGAACAAGACACGAAAGGAGCGTCGCCGATGTCATTGCTGCAATCGTTTGCAGAGTGGGCGCAGCGCGTTTGGCCGCTGGCGGTCAATCATTTTTGGCAGGCTACGTTGTGCGCGTTGGCCGCGCTTTTGTTGGCGCGTCTGTTACATCGTGCTGCGCCTTCTGCGCGCTATGCCATTTTGCTGCTGGCCTTGGCGAAATTCGCCTTGCCTGCCTCGTTGTTGTCGTGGGCAGGGCAACAGCTCGGCGCCAACCTGTCGCTGTTTTGGCAGGCGGAAGCACCGGCGGGTGATGGCATCAAAATTTTGTCTCAATTGGCGCAGCCGTTTTCCGAACCTGGTGCCAGCCAGTTCAGCGCGTCGGTGAATGTCGCAACTGCGTCGTCTCACTGGTTGGCGGCTTGGCTGGCAGCGGTGTGGTTGTCAGGCACGGCGTGTTTGTTGGCGCGTTGGTTCTATCGGCGCAAACAATTTGCCAAAAGCTTGCGCCTGACGTCGCAGGTCAGCGACGGTCGGGAATGGCAAGTCCTGCAACGATTGCGCAACGAATTGGGGTGTCGGCGAGAACTCGCTTTGCTGCTTTCTGGCGAGGTGCTTGAACCAGGAGTCTGGCGCGTTTGGCGACCTGTGATTGTGTTGCCTGCGGGCTTGGCTGCGAAGTTGAGCGACGCCGAACTCGAAGCGGTGTTGTTGCATGAATTGGTTCACATTCGCCGCTGGGACAATCTGGTCGGCGCAATGCAAATGTGGTTGTGTTGTGCTTGCTGGTTTCATCCGCTGGTTTGGTGGCTGGACCGCCGTCTGTTGGCTGAGCGTGAACTGGTGTGTGATGAACGCGTCATTCGCCGATTTGGTGAAGCGCGCACGTATGCCGCCGGATTGTGGAAGGTGGTGCAATTTGGTTTGGGCTGGCCGGTTGCGGGCGTTTCGCGCGTGACAGGGTCTAATTTGAAATGGAGGATCGAACAAATGCTGAAAGCTGATTTTGTACGCGTGCCAGTTTTGCGCCAGCGTGTGTTGGCCAGTATCGCCGGGGCGAGTTTGGTGATCTTTTCGTTGGTGCTGGGACGTTCAGCACAAACGAATGTTTGGGCGCAACAAGAACAAGCGTCTGCCAACCAGCAAGTTTCTCAAGGGGACGGCGCAGCGCTCGGTGAAGGGCAAGGCCCAAGCCGTGGCGCGGCCGCCAGCAAAGGGAGCGGATCGGCAAGCGGCGGCGGCTCTGGCAGCGGAAGTGGTAGTAGTAGCGGCGCAGGCGGTGGCAGCGGCGCTGGTAGCGGAAGCGGCGGCGGCAGCGGGCAAGGCGCATCAGGCGGCAATGGCCAGGGTGTTGGTGCGAGCAGCGCGAATGGTTTTGCGAGCGGCCTTGGGCAAGGTTTGTCCGATACGCCTGACAGTCAAACCGAGGCGCTGGGTAGCACGTCGTTTCGCAAGGAATTGAATTTGTATCCAGCAAAGCTGGAACTTGCTGAACAGGATGCCACAGGCCAGCAACGTCCGCTCAGCCAGCAGGAATTGCTGGAAAAAGCGCGCGCCATTCCCGTGCGCATCGAAAACCGTGATGACGCTCCGGTGCTAATACAACAGGCTGATGTCAAAACCGTGATTCGGCAAAAGTCCGAGGCCGATGACCAGCCGTTGACTGACCTGGCGCAACTCGAAGCGGCTAAATTGCTGATTCAACGGTTTGCCGTAACCTTGCAAAATCGCTCAAGCAAACCTGTCAAACAAGTGCAATGCGAATTGGTGAATCCGGGGTTGTCCAAAGAGATGCCGTTGCCACCGGCTCCAATGTTGCGTGCGCGACGGCTCGGCCCTTCCGAATCGTATGTGCACGGCCAGGAAGTGACGGTTCATTATCTGGTTCCCAAAGACAAGACATTTTCTATCACCGGATTTTCCGTTCGCGTTGTGCTGGTTGAATACGAAGACGGCACAGTTTGGAAAGCCGATGCCGCCACCAAATAGATAGAGCTCACTGCTAATCCGAGTTTGCCCAACCAAGCTCGCCGCAGGCCGTTTTACCGAAAAAGGAGTTTTCGATATGACGACGCACCAGCTTTTTGCCTCGTGGGCGCAGTGGTTCTGGCCGCTGCTGACCAACCATCTCTGGCAGGCGACGCTGTTTGCCTTGTTGGTGTGGGCTGTGGTGGCGGGATTGTGCCGACAGGCGTCAGCGCGCGCTCGCTATGCCATGTGGTGGTTGGCCCTGGCAAAGTTTTTGGTGCCTGTGCCATGGCTGGCTTGGGGAGTCTCACAGTTGGGCGTCGCCGCTCCGCAATCGTCAGGAACGGTGTCTGAATTGGCCGACGCTTCGTTGGTCATCTGGCAAGTTGCCGAACCGGCAGAGGGCCTAACCGCGACCAAGCAACACGCGGAGCTTTATTGCATCGTGACGCTTTTGTGGCTGTTGGGAACGGCGGCGCTGCTTCTGCATTGGTGGTGGCGTTACCGCACATTGACGCGTTCGTTGTTAGACAGTGAGCCTGCTACCGATGAACGCATCCTGGCTGTGTTGGAAGCGGCACGGCAACACGCAAACGTGCGCGCGAAGTTCAGTTTGCGGGTCTCTGCCAAAGTGCTGGAGCCGATTGTCTGGGGCGTGTGGCGTCCGCGTTTGGTGCTGCCCGCCGGATTGGCTGCGCGGCTGACAGACGAAGAGCTTTCCATTGTTTTGCTACACGAACTTTTTCACGTCAAACAACACGACAATTTGCGCGCGTTTCTGCAAATGCTGGTTTGCTGCGGGCTGTGGTTTCATCCGCTGGTTTGGTGGCTGGATCGCAAACTGCTGGCGGAGCGCGAGCTGCTTTGCGATGAGCGTGTGCTGCAATGCGGCGCGGCGGCGCGACATTACGCCGCTGCTTTGTGGAAGGTCGTCGAACACGGCCTGGGCTGGCCGGTGGCAGGCGTTTCGCACGTGACCGGCGCTGATTTGAAACGGAGGATTCAAGTGATATTCAACACAGAACGCCAACCGCTACTTTCTCCCTGGCGCCGTGTGTTACTGGGCGCGGCCTTTTGCGCTTTGCTGGGTGTTGCGTTGACCACGGCCTGGCTTGCGCGCGGCGAAGTGCAAGCGGCGCAGCCATTGCTCACCCGAACTTTGGGCCAGGACGCACAAAACGCCGTCACGTTTGCCGTGCCGGTTGAAAATCCAGAAAGCTTTCCGCTTGCTGTGACGCAGGCGAAACTGAGCATCGGCGAAGCCAAAGCCATGAAAACGCGTGGCCGGTTATCTGGCGGTCAGCAGGTTGAAGTCTCTCAGCCCAGTTCACAGATACGTCAGGTTCAGCTTGATGCGCAGTTGCAAAATCAAGGGCCGCAAGGCCTGATCAAAGTCGCCTTGGAAGTGCGCAATCCTGCCTTGTATGGTACGGACAGATTCATGGTGACGTCGTACCTGGGAGATGCCGCGAGCAAGACTAGCGTGCTGGCTCCGCAAGGCGTGTTTTCGCTTAAAGCTCCCTGGGCGATTGAAAACCGTATGAATGGCCAGGAAGTGATGGATCACCTGCACGAATTTCGTTTGCGCCTGGTGGGGGTGCAATACGAAGGCGAAGCGAAAATGCGCTGGGTGAAAGAGGAACCAAACTCGGCTAACGGCAAGATTCACATGGTTTTGGTGAATGCCGGAGGAAAAGGTTCACGCGACTGGCAGCAATTGGCACCGCCGCCACCACCGCCGCCACCGCCGCCACGTCCGACAACGGAAAAGCGGCGTCAAGCGCCGCCACCGCCACCACCACCACCACCGCCGCCGCCGCCTGCGGAACGAAAAACGAGCACCTTGCCGATGGACGCAACCACTCGTCCCGTAATCTTGTACCGGGGGAGTGCGACCTATACCCAGGAAGCACGTGAACACAAAACCGAAGGCGCTGTTGTGCTGAACCTATTGTTTGGCGCGGATGGCAAAATTGATGATGTTCAGGTTGTGCGCGGATTGCCGGATGGGTTGACGGAGCAAGCCGTGGTTGCCGCCAAGAAAACGCGCTTTCAACCAGCCACGAAAGATGGTGAGCCGATTAGCGTGCGCGGAAACCTAACCTATTACTTCAGCGTGAAATAACGATTCGTAACAGAAAACCGGGCCGGAAGTTTTTCCGCCCGACCAGAAAACGGCGCGCAGTTCGGGAAACGATTCCCGCGCAACTGTGCGCCGTTCTTGCATTTCAGGAGGGGGCGGTTGCACGGCGCGGGCGGATGCTACTATGCTGCCGCCGTGCAAGAGGTTGGGATTAGCTTTATGAGAGAAAAACTCCCTGCGATTGGACGAGCGCTTTCGCTTGTCTTGTTGGTCGCCACGATTGCCGTGGTGGTGACGGCGTTTATTCGCGCGCGCAAACAACCGCGTCCGCCGGGACCATTGCGCGCCGAACCGGTGCTCAAAGGTAATGTGACGTCCATTATCGAAGGTTACAAATACGTCAAAACCGACAACGGGCGCGAAACCTTGCGCTTGCTGGCGGCCAAAGACACGGCTTATTCCGACGGACGGCACGAACTGGAACAGGTAGACCTGACGTCGTTTGATGAACAGCCGGGCAAAAGCACACGCATCATTGCCGACCGCGCTTCGTATTTGCAGCAACCGGGGCAGGTGACGTTTGACGGCAACGTCAAGGTGACGAACACCGACGGGCTGGAAGTCACCACGCAAACACTCAAATACGACCAGCAAACCCAACTGGCCAGCACCGAAGTCGCCATCCAGTTTCGCCAGGGAGAAGTCAGCGGCACTTCCATCGGCGCACAGCTTTACGCCAAAGAACACAACCTGCAATTGCTCAAGGATGCTTATGTGATCAGCACTTCGCTTGATCCGAAGAAAGACCCGCAAGCCAAACCAAAACCCGGGCCGCCGCTTGAGCTGCGCGGGGAAAAAGCCAGCTATATCGAAAAAGATGGCGTGCTGCGGTTTGAAGGCAACGCGAGCGCGGTGCAGGGCGACAAATCCGCCAAAGCCGATGCCATGACAGGATTTGTCAACGTTCAGACGCGCAAGCTCGAGCGCGTAGAGTTGCGCGGCAATGCGCACCTGCAATCACAGGAAAAAGGCAAAGCCTCAGAATTGCTTGCACAAGACATGGATTTCTTGCTGGACGAGAACCAGCAGCTCAAAACGGCGGTGGGGAACATCACCGCCATCGCGCGTTCGTTGGAAAAGGATGCGCCGCGCGAACTTCGCGCAGACAGAATTCAGGCCGATTACCTGCCCACGGAAAAAGGCACCGTGTTGCAAACCATGACGACGCAAGGGCGCACCGTGATGAAAATCGAAGTCGCGGAAGGCGCGCCCAATACTCCCCAGGCCAAAGACGTTTCTGAACGCGTGCTCGAAGCCGATGCCGTGCAGGCAAACTATCACGCTGACGGCAAACATCTGGCGCGCGCCGAAGCCAATGGCAACGCCGTGCTCACCATTACGCCGAAACAGATCACCCCCACGGCAGAACGCAAACGATTGCGCGCCGCCAAATTCAATGCTGAGTTTTACGAAACCGGCAACGTCATCAAAACTTTTCTGGCCGATGGCAATCCAGTG
>JAEUQO010000001.1 GCA_016789605.1 Acidobacteriota bacterium | reverse complement strand
GCGAACATGGTCTACTTCCCCGGCCAGGTACTTTCCAACGCCTTCGTCGTGGGACTTAACGCCAGTTCCGGCCAATATGTGATCTTCGCCGAACGCACGCTCGAAGCCATCGTTGACGTTTCCGCCTACTTCGCCCCGTAGCAACGAAGAAAACCTTCGTCCGCTGCGTCAGCTCAACCTCCCCGCCCAAAGCGGCCCTCAATGGCAGGCACCGACAGAAGTCGTGCCTGCCAATTTTTTTCTTAGCCCTTCAAGTTTTCACTTTCCATTCGCGCATTAACAAAACAGAGCAGTTAATACCCTGAATGCCGTGTGACAAAGCGTGCAAATTGGCGTTGCTGTCTGCGCCGTGCTCTGCCTTCAGGATTGAACTGTCTGACATTTTGCCCAACGGCATTACCAAGGAGATTTCACCGATGCGAATTCAATCCCTGCCTGCGTTTCAATTGTTTCCGGCCCTGCGCAATTGCCGAAAACCAATCGTTGGCGTCGTCGTGCTGTTTTGCGTTTGTACTCTTTTCTGGCAAATCACGCGCAAGGTGAATGCCGCTGCGGTTCGTCACACAGCACCGGCGGTGTTTAATACGATCACCGTCAACACGACTTCCGACCATAATGGCACCGTCACGACCTGTTCCTTGCGCGAAGCGATCATCTCCGCCAACACCAATACAGCCTTTGGCGGTTGCACGGCAGGTTCGCCGGGACTGGATATGATTGTGTTCAACCTGTCCGTTGTCGTGCAGCCGACCATCAACGTTGGTTCCACCGGCGCGGGGCCTCTGCCATCTATCACCGAACCCGTCATCATTGATGGCAGCAGCGCCGGGCGTGTCGAGCTAAATGGTGCATCACTGGGGCTAACAGGAGGGTCTTCGGGCCTGATATTACTAGCAGGTAGCGATGGAAGCACGATTCGTAGCTTGGTCATCAATCGTTTTCCTATTTTCGGAATCGTAATCTCTGCAAGTGGCGGTAACACCGTCCAAAACTGTTACATAGGCACAACTTCCGATGGCACAACGGCATTACCCAATGGTGGATATGGCATTAGCATTACCTCTTCAAATAATAACCTTGTAGGAGGAGTTGCGGCAGGCGCACGCAACGTTATCTCAGGCAATGGCACTGTTGGTGTAGCGATTCTTAGCACTGCTTCTGGTAATCGGCTCGAAGGCAATTATATCGGCACCAATGCCAGCGGCACGGCAGCGCTGCCGAATGCAGAAGGCGGTGTGCAAATTGAGTCTGCCAATAACACCGTCGGCGGTACGGCGGCTGGCGCTGGCAATCTTATTTCGGGCAATACTCGCAATGGCGTGTATATCGTTAGCCCAAGCGCCATGGGGAATAAGCTTGAAGGCAATCTGATTGGAACAAATGCCAGCGGCACGGCAGCGATACCAAACGCGCAAAACGGCGTAAGAGTTGAATCCGCCAACAACACCATTGGCGGCACCGCCCCTGGAGCTGGCAATCGCATATCGGGAAACATCATTGATGGGGTCTATCTCACCAACTCCGCCACAGGTAATAGAATCGAAGGCAATTACATCGGCACGAACATCAGCGGCACGGCAGCGATACCAAACGGACTAAACGGTGTGCTCATTGAAGCTTCCAACAACACCATTGGCGGCGTAATCGCCGGGTCAGGCAATCTCATATCGGGAAACAGTTCCTCTGGCGTGTTTGTATCGGGCTTTATCACAGGCAATAAGATTCAAGGCAATTACATTGGCACCGACGCCAGCGGCACGGGGGCACTGCCCAACAACGGGAGAGGCGTGTACCTTGATGGCGTGGCTACCGTAGGCGGAACAGCAACCGGGGCAGGCAACCTCATATCGGGAAACGGCTCGCATGGCGTACATCTCACTCTACTCGCCAACAGCAGTATAGTTGCAGGCAATTACATTGGCACTGACATCAGCGGTACGGTAGCGATACCCAATGTGGGCAATGGTGTCTGGAACGACGGTGCGAGCGGGGTTGTCATTGGCGGAACAACCTCAAATGCACGCAATCTAATTTCCGGGAATGGCGCTAATGGTGTACAGGTTACTGGTTTAAGCGCTACGGGAAATAAACTCGAAGGTAATTACATCGGCACCAACGTCAGCGGCACAGCGGCGCTGCCGAATGCGCAAAACGGCGTACTAATTGAGGCTTCAAATAATACCGTAGGTGACACAGACGCAGGCGCTCGCAACCTCATCTCTGGCAATATACAGTCCGGTGTATATCTTAAGGGTACAGCTCAAAATAACTTTATTCTGGGTAATTATATTGGCACAACTGCCGATGGCTTATCCGCACTTGGCAACGGGCTGGATGGCGTGATTGAAGGCTTATTATGCAAAAACAACTTCATTGGTGGCGCGCGCAACCTGATTTCCGGGAATGGACGGTACGGCATACTCTTGCAAGGGAATAATACCCAAGTCTTTAGTAATTTTATTGGCACCAACGCTAGTGGTGCGGCGGCAATCGCCAATCTCAAGAGTGGCATAGCACTTAATTTCTGCCTTAGATGTTCTATCGGAAACGGAACTGTAAGCGGTCGCAATCTAATTTCGGGAAATATAGAACACGGAATCACAATTGGCCCAATCATTTCAGGCCTTGAAATCAAGGGAAATTACCTCGGACTCCAAGCGGACGGCCAAACGGCGCTGGGCAATACCTTGGATGGCATTTACTCTGACACCAACTTAGATTATCCAATAAAAGTTACGAACAATTTCGTGGCTTTTAACGGACGCAATGGCATCACCATCACCACCAATATTGGCGTCCGCCAAGTTACCAATAACTCGATTCATTCCAATGGCGCGCTGGGTATTGATCTTGCCCCGAAAGATTTTGCGGGCAATCCAATTTTTGGCGTGACGCCGAATGACCCCGGCGATGGCGACAGCGGGCCGAATGGGTTGATGAACTTTCCCGTGTTGACCAAAGTCGTCGCTTATACCGTAGGCGCCAACACGTTTGTGCGCGTGCAAGGCTCGCTCGATACCAACAATGCCGGGGCAAACACCATACAACTATTCCTCAGCCCCGCCTGCGACGCTTCAGGCCACGGCGAAGGCCAAACCTTTCTCGGCGAATTTACGGTGACCATCCCCGCAGGCGGCGGCGTGGTCAACTTCAATCAACTGTTGAACGTGCCTGGCGGCATTACTTTGAATGCCGGAGATGCGGTGACCGCCACCGCAACGCCTCCTACGGGCGGCGGCACGTCTGAATTTTCGGCCTGCATTCCTTTGCTCGCGCCAACGCTGGCGATCAATGACATCAGCGTCAACGAAGGCAACTCCGGCACGACCAATGCCACGTTCACCGTCACTCTGACCGGCGCAATTGGCGCGGTAGACCCTGTCACGGTCAATTACGCCACCACCAACGGCAGCGCGACGGCCAGCAGCGATTATGTGCCAACCAATGGCACGCTGACTTTCAATCCGCCCTTCAACCAAAACACGATTACTCAAACCATCACCGTACCGGTCATTGGTGATACTACGGTCGAAAGCAACGAAACCTTTTTCATCAATCTGACCGCCAACAGCGGCGCGACGCTGACCGACATTCAGGGCATCGCCACGATTGTGGATAACGACGCCAATTGCGCCCCCATCACGCTCGGCCCTGAAACATTACCCACCGGCCAACTCGGCTCGCTGTATAACCAGCAACTCAGCGCCAGCGGTGGAACGCCCGCCTATAGCTTCAGTATCACCAGCGGAGCCTTGCCCGGCGGCGTGTCGCTATCTCCGTCGGGGTTGTTGATGGGTACCCCAACCGCAACGGGCATCTTTGATTTCACCGTACAGGTCAACGACGCCAACAACTGCACCGGCACGCGCAACTATTCCCTCTTTGTCGGCAATAACAGCGGATTGCAGTTTTATCCGTTGGCGCGTCCGATTCGCTTGTTGGATACGCGTGCCAGTCAGGGCAATTGCGACAGCGTGAACGCGCCGATTACCGGCGGCAATTCGCTGACGACGCTGGCGCGCACGACTTGCGAATCCATCAGCATTCCCAGCACGGCCAGCGCCGTCGTTGGCAATCTCACCGTTATCAATCAAAGCAGTCAGGCCGGTTATCTGACGATTTATCCCGACGGCGTCAGCGCTCCGCTCGCCGCCAACATGATTTATCAACCGGGACAGATTCTCGCCAACAACTTCACCGTCGGCTTGAGCAATGACGGCAAGTTCAACGTCTTTGGCGAACGCACCATTGACGTCATCGTTGACATCAGCGGCTATTTCGCGCCGCCC
>JAEUQO010000212.1 GCA_016789605.1 Acidobacteriota bacterium | reverse complement strand
CTCGTTGTGAGCGCGAGGTCTGGAAGAAATTCACCGTCACGCTGAGCAACACCATAACCACGATGATGGTGGCATTAACGGTATCGCCTGCGGCGGCTGAAATGATGCTGGCAAGCAATAGAATGACGATCAACGGGTTGGCAAAAAAACGCAGGAACTGCCTGATCACCCCGCTTTGCTCTTTGGCCACGGGGTCGTTAGGACCGTACGACCTGAGCCGCTGGCGCGCTTCTTCGCTGCTCAACCCGGTGCTTGTCGAGTTGGGCAGAACGCTTGTCGTGGATGCCGTCAATTTCTCTGTCATCGTTTTCACTCCATAAAAACGGCAAGCGATATGCCACGGCTGACGCGGTTGAATTGTTGGTATTTTCCGCACAAACAGCGGTGGGCGAGGAGAATTTACCAGCTGCCGAGCAAACTCCCGCAAGCAAGTGAGCAAAATCGCTACCACGTAAGAGACCGCAAACGCGCATCTGGCAACGGGTAGTTAGACAGGCGCAATCCCTTTTGCCCAATGCGCTGTGCGCACAAGCTCGCGCAATTCGTCGCCTGTTCGGTTCAGTTTTTCCGCGCCGCTGATAACGTCCTGCAAATCCACGCCGTACCAGTTTTGTTTGCTGGCATCGCACAAACCGGCGATGTTGAGCGGAGAGATGCTTTCTTTGACGCGAGCGGCAAATGTCGCGTTCGGCAATGGCGCGCTGTGCAATTGTTGGCCGAGTTTCAACGTCGCCGCTGCGAATGGTTGCCGATCCGCTGCCAAAAAGCGTTGCACCAGATGAGAGCTGTTCAAGCGGCGGGCCATTTCGCTATAGCTGGCGGCGGCAAAATAGAACATTGAGTAGGCAGTAAATGACTCAAAGCAGGGAAACGCCGCATAACAGCCTGCGATGAATTGGGCTGTGTGATCAGCTTCGGCGAGCGTCGCTGTCTGATAGGCGGAAAAGTCCGTTTGTCCCTGTTGCAACAGCTTGCCCAATCGTTCGACGCCGAGCAGCGCCAGAGGCATTCCCGTGCTGAAAAGCGGGTCTACAAACGCGGCGGCTGAGGGTAGCAAGGCCCAATTCTCTCCTGCCGCTTGTCGCACCCGCGAAGCCAGGCGCGGCAACCAGGTGAATTCGCGGATGGCTTTGGCATCGGCAAATTGCGCCGCAATTGACGGGAACCGATGCAAAAAACGTTGCCAGGCGGCTTCGCCTTCAGACAGTTTCAATTCGGCTGCCAATTCATCGGTGACGGCGATGCCTGCGCTGGTGACGCCATTGCCAAAACGCAGCACCCACATCCATCCGCCATCAAATACGTGATGCACGGCAGCGTCATCCATTGGGTAGGGCGGGGAAGACGCTGTGTTGCTGACGTCGTAATCCGGCAACTGGTCGCAACGATGTACATCGCTGAAATGCGAAAACAGCGATTGTGTCGGCGGGTAATTTTCAAATTCACCGGTGAGATTCAACGCCCGGCTGAGAAAGCCCGCTGGTCCGCTGGCGTCAATCAGCAATCGCGCGCTGACGTGAAAGGCTTTGCCGCCGCGTTCGCCGCGCACTGCCGGATTGTCGCCTAACACAACTTCGTGCAAGACCGTCTGGTCGGAATATTCCGCGCCGAGCGCAATAGCTTCGCGCAACAGAAAATGATCCACGTCTGCGCGCAGCCAGTGCGTGTCTGCGACTTCGTTGTTGGGACTGGCCGCGACCAGCAGTTGATTGGATCGGTCAGCAGCCGTTCTGTATTGCGCGCCGACTTCGTGTTTGAAATACGTGAAGCCGCGTTTTAAGCCGCAAATCACTTCCGGGTAATGCCGCTGCCACGCGCCAAATGCCGTCAGCGGCAACAACCGTGGCAAATCGTAACGTTCGGCCAGTTGTTCGATGATCAGGTTCATCAGCGGCGACGTGGATTCGCCAATGGCAAACCGTGGATGCCCGCCGCGCTCGAGCAGAATCACAGACAGCCCCAACCGCCGCGCAATCATTGCCAGCAACGACGCGCTGAAGCCTGAACCTACGATGGCCAAATCAAAATCTTTTTTCATTTCTGATGACAGTGCCAACAGGTGGAAGCCTGTTCCGCAATAAATTGCGTTCGATTCATTTCCGCCAACCGCGCCGCGCGCTGCGGTGAACACATGCAGTCATAAAACTTTTCCACGTCCCACAAATCCGCAAAGATAAGACAAGGCTGCGGACGAGACGTCCGCGCTCCAGTCAGGCCGTATTCGACAGCCGTTTCCAAACTGCGCAAACTCGGCGGATGAAATGCTTCGCCCAAAGCTTCCATAGCACCGTTGCCGCCGCGTGTGGGAATGACGGAACAGACGCGCGCGCCACATCCCAGCGCCACATCCAGCGAACGGCAGGCCCATTTCAGCCCTTCGGCTTCGGTCAGGAACGGAGGCCGCAACAAAAGAAACACGCGCAAATCAATGTTGTGCTGTTTCAGAAAGGCCGCCGCTTCGCGGAAATCTTCAACCGTCATGCGCTTGTTGAGTTTTTCGAGCGTCGGCGGGTGCGCCGTTTCCAAACCGATGGCGACTTCCAATTGCCCGCGCAAACCTTCCTGAAAGCGCAAGGCGCGCTGCCCGAATTCGCCGCGCAAAAATGCCGGATGGCATTCAACAATCACACGGTCAAAACCGGCCACCAGAGCGGCGATCTGCGGCAAATCTTCGGGCGGAATCGCTTGCGGATCGAAAAAGCTGCCCGCGTTGTACAACTTGATTTGTTTGGCGGGGGGCAACTGTGTGAGCGCAAACCGGATTTGTTCGGCAATTGCGCCAGACGGCACGCGGCTGTCCAACGTGTTTTGCCACAGGTCGCACATCAAACAGCGAAACGGGCATTCGCGGTTGGTGAGGAAAATCGTCGCGATGGAATCGCTTATTTCCTCTTCCCACAAAAATGCGTAAGGCCGAAACGCATCCAAAGACGCTTTCGGCCCTCGCTGCTGTAAAATCCAGCGGTCGCGTTGTGACGGAGTTTCAGGATATAGAGTGCTCACACGATCAATTGCGCTTCAGTGAAGGTCATTTCGTTGCCAGAGCGGCGCTCGGTTTCAGGATTCCATGCTGTGCGCAATCGCTCTTCCCATTGCCGCAAAAAGACCTGGCGGCACCACGATTTGCTGACGCGCCATTGGCGATACGATTCGCCGCCTGCGCCTTCCTGAAAGCGACGCTTCGGAAAGACCGGCATCGTCAATCCGGTGACGGCCTGAACGCCGCTGCTGACCACATCCTGTTTCAAGGTCGCCAGGCGTTCGGCGCTGTCGCCGATCACCTTTTCAAACGGGATGGCCAGCGCCTGGGCAATCACCGAACGCACCGTGTAAGGCGAAAAAGCTGCAAAACCGAAATGCTCAGCGGGTGCATACGTACGCATATAACCACGCGACAAACCGCCAGAATAGGTCAGGCTATGTTTGATCGCATCAATGCCCCAGCCTTCCTGATACAGCAACGGATTGCGCAGCACGCTGGAAATCGTCAGGTCAGAATCTTCCAGCGGATAGGCTTTCAGGTTTTCATCGCCGCCATCACCGTCCAGCAGATATTTCAAACTCGGGTAACGTTCGCGAATGCCTTCGAGCAAGCACAGCGACACCGCCGCACATTCGACATCCAGCGGGTGATAGTCTTCGATAACGCGAATGGCGTTTTCCAGATTCAGCTTTTCTGCCGCGACGTTGATGACTTCCCACTGCGCTTCCAACCCAAGTTTGCGGACGACTTCGGCGGCCTGCTGTGCGTCGCGGCCTTCGCCCAGATCAAGCGTGAACGCGCGCAAGCGATTGGGATCGCTGCCGAGTTCTTCAAGCGCCTTGCGCGCCAGCAAAAACACCGACGTGCTGTCCACGCCGCCGGAAAAGGCCAGCGCAATCGGTTCATGCGCGGGAACAGTTGCCAGCCAGTGTTTCAGGGCGTCATACGTTGCGGCAATGTACTGCGCGCCAGCTTCTTCAATGTCGGCGGAGCCTGTGCCAACTGATGGATTGAAAAAACGATGGTAACGGGGCGCGGGATCAGGACAGCCAATCTGGTCAAGCTCAACCAGATAATGCGCCGGAACCATCCGCGTATACATCGGATCGAACTGCCAGCCGATGCGTTGCTGCTGACACCACGCAAACAATTGATCCATGCGTTGCCCAACAACCAGAAACGGCCCGTGATACATCTTGGCCACCAGATAGCGCAGCGGAACGCCAATCGTGCGCGCCATCCGCACGGTCTTGCCGTCACGTTGCACGGCGGCAAAATGGCCGTCCGTTTGACTGAGCCGCTGCCAATCGCCTTGCAGCGTGGCGGATTCGATTTCCTGCGAGGTCGCGCCAGTCAGCGCAGCGGTTTGCGTGCCGGATAAAACCACCAATCTTTCAACGCCTTCGAGCATAAACAATCTCCTTCACTTGATAACGGCAACAGCTTCGATTTCGATCAACACGTCTTCGCGAAACAGCGCTTGCACGCCGACCAATGTGCTGGCGGGCGGATTGGTTGCAGGCAAATATTTGGTGCGGACTTCGCGGATGGCCGCCACGCCTTCGGGTTTCAGATTCACGACATAGGTGTTGATTTTGACCACATCACTGAAAGTTGCGCCCGCTGCTTGCAAGGCAAGCTTCAGGTTTTCAAATGCCTGCGCGGTTTGCGTGCGCAAATCACCTTTGCCGACAAGCTGGCCTTCGGCGTTCAAGGCAACCTGCCCGGAAATGTGTATGGTCTTGCCGCCTTCGACCGCGACGGCGTGCGTGTAATACGGCGATTTGGCCACGCCATCCGGGTTGATGAAGCTTTTCTTCACGCTGCCGGAAGCCCCTGAGCCTGATGGCTGTTGTGCTTTGACGGTGTTGATGAACTGTTGCCAGGTTCCACTCGGCGTCCAGATTTTCTGTAAATCCTTGCGCGCGTCTTCTTCGCTGACGCCGAGTTGCGTGGTGCGATACAGGTAAGTGAACGCCGACACGCGCATGTTCGCGATGCAATGCACGAAAACCTTTTGGTCTTTATTCGCCTTCATCGCGGCAAAAAACTTTTCGGCGTCTTCCACTTTCGGCTCCGCCCAGACGACCGGAATGTAAATGTATTTCAGCCCCAGACCTTCAACGATTTGCTGTTCTTCCTTCACCGCGCCGTTCACATCGGACGGCGCAAGGTTGATAACCACGCGATAACCAGCATCTTTGATTGTCGAAAACTGTTCCGGTTTCGGCTGTCCCGACGTGCCCAGCGAATCCGAAATGCGCACAAAGGCGCGAATGTTTTCCACCGAATTTGTGGCCGGCGCACCGGTCTGCTGCGCCAAACACACCGTGGCAAACAGCATCAGGAACAAAAGCGTTCGCATAAATCTCCTTGTTATTTCACTTCGATGTTGGCGGCTTTGATGTCTGTCGGAATGAAAGAGCGGTCAATCAGGTCTTTCATCTCGATTCGTTTTTGCAGAATGCCTGCTTTCAAACCCATTTCGAGAATCTGGCCCAGGTCTTCGTCGGTCGGCGTCAACATGCGGTAACTGACGCGGTCAGGTGGTTGCGTCAGCACGTAGCGGACGACTTTTTCATCTTGTCGAAAATACGGCGCGGCGACTTTGGCTGCATCCAGCCGGTGCGTTTCCGCCCATTCGCCGCTTTCGGCGATGCCGCGCACCAGGTCGCGAACCACTTCCGGTTTTTCCTGAATCAGCTTTTCCGTCGCCACCAGCACGCAGGAGATGAATTGCGGCCAGATGTCTTTGGCGTGATAAAGCACACGCCCGCTGCCGTCGAGTTCGGCGCGCGCCGGGTGAGGTTCGCCGACAAAATAAGCATCAATCGCTTTGGAGGCGAGCGCGCCCGGCATATCCGGCGGCGGCATTTCGACAAAGCGAATCTCGTCGGGTTTGATGCCCTGATCTTCCATCAATTTGTGGATGACCAGATTTTGATTGCTGTACTTGCTGGGAATGGCAAAAGTCTTGCCGCGCAAATCGCGCAGGCTTTTGGCCGGGCTGTCTTTTTGCACCATCACCGTCGAACCGTCACGATGGCCGAGGTACAAAATCTTGATTGGCACGCCCTGTTCGCGCAGCTTCATGGCCAGCGGCGCAATCATGAACGTCGCATCGAGTCGGCCGCTTTTCATGGTTTCGACCACGGTCGGAAAGTCCGTGAAGCGTTGCGAATCAAAGCGCGTTTCTCTGCTGGTGCGGGTGGCAAAATCCGTTACGGGACACGTCAGGTGGCAAGTCACCGGCAAATACCCGACGTTCAACACTGCGCGCGCATCCGCCGAGTCAGTTGTTTGTGTTGATTGTCCGCGTTGCCAGGGCTTGAAGCGTAACACCGCGAGAATTGTAATCACGGCAAGCGCGCCGAGCAGGATTTTCAGGGAAGTATTTCGGATCATAAATTGCCAACCGCCTTTTCGTAATCGTGTTCAATGCCGAGTTCGGTCAGGATGCGATGAATCGCGCTGACCACTTCCGGGTGCGTCAAATCGCGCGGGCGCGGCGCGGCGATGCTCAATTCATACTGAATCCGCGCCGGACGCTCACTCAAAACAATAACGCGGTCGGCCAGTTGCGCGGCCTCTTCGATGTCGTGCGTGACCAGCGCGACGGTGCGCGGACGTTCGGCCAGCAAACGCGCCAGTTCCTGCCGCAAACGCAACCGCGTCAGGTAATCCACCGCCGAAAAGGGTTCGTCGAGCAACAGAATGTCCGAGGCTCCGGCCAGCGCCCGCGCCAGTTCCACGCGCTGCCGCATGCCACCCGAAAGCTGATGCGGATAATGTTGGTCGAAACTTTCCAGCCGAATCAGCCGCAACAGTTCATTGGTTTGCCGCGTGCGTTCGGCTTCGTCTTTCAAATGCCGCAAACCAAGCGCGATGTTTTCCGCCACGGTCAGCCACGGAAACAGCCCATCCTGTTGATAGACCATGCGCACTTCGCCATCGCGCTGAATAACGCCGGACGAAGGTTGATCGTAGCCGGACAGCAGATTGAGCAAGGTCGTCTTGCCGCAGCCTGACGGGCCAACCACGGCGACGAATTCGCCGCGCGCAATGGTCAGCGACAATTCGCGCAACACTTCGACCGCGCCAAACGCGCGCGAGACTTTTTCCAATTGAAATGCTTTACCGCTCATAGCCCCAACGCACGCTTTCGATTTTTGTCAATTGCACCAGCAGCCGATCCAGCACGACGCCGATCAAGCCAATGACGATCATTTCCACGACCAGCAAATCCGTGCGCAAACCGTTGCGCGAATCCATCACGGCAAAACCCAGCCCGTCGCGTCCGGCGATCATTTCCGCCGCCACGACGACCAGCCAGGAAAGCCCCGCAGTGACGCGCAACGTAGTGATGACTTGCGGCAGGATGGCGGGCAGCGTGACTTGTGTGAGTCGCTCCAATCCCGTGATGCCGTAATTCTGTGCGACGCGAAAGTAAACCGCCGGAATGCCCGCCACCGCCGCCATCGTCGCCAGAATGACCGGAAAAAATGCCGCCAAAAAGATCAAAAAGATGGCCGACGCATCGCCCACGCCGAACCACAAAATGGCGAACGGCATCCAGGCCAGCGGCGACAGGTTGCGAAAGAAATTGATGATCGGCAGAAAAGCCGCGCGCGCCGCCAGTTTTTGCCCCATCCACAATCCCAGCGGAACGCCCAGCAAGACGGCCAGCCCAAAGCCTACGCTGACGCGAAAGAGCGAAGTGATGAGATCGTTGAGAAGCCTGCCGCTGCGCAGCTCTTCGCCGAAGGCTTTGACGACGGCTTGCGGCGAGGGGAAGGCGCTTTCGTGAAATGCGCCGGACGCCCACACCGCCGTCCACACCGCAATGAGCGCGGCGACCACGGCCAGCGGAAGCAAAATGGATTTTGCCGGTTCTGATTTTTCCCGCATTACTACACACAAAAAGCGCGAAGGAAGCCAAGCGCATACCATCTGCTTCGCCTTGCTTCGCGCCTTGATCTTTCAATTCACGTCAATGCGTTAAGAGGCCGTCGCGATTTGTCCGGTAGGACCGGCGGCAGTCTGATTTCTTGACGTCCACCAGATTTCGATGATGTTGGCCAGCGGGCCGACGATGGTCAGGGCGTAATACGGTGCGTGAACGAATTCCATCAACCGCAACACCATTTCGACAAACGCCACCAAAAACGCGACCAGCACCTGGCCCCATTTGCGGCGCACCGTCGTCGGCGGATCGGTGATCATAAAGAAGATGAACAGTTGATACATCGGCCCGGTGATGGGCGAAACTTCGGCCAGAAAGGTGTGCCCCGTTACCAGATGGCGCACCCAGGCAAAAAAGATAAACGAGGCGACATAGGTGAACGTGATGTGAAAGCGTTTCAACCGGTAAATGATGACTGAACCGAGCGTCCAGATCACCAACATCGGCCAGATCGTGTTACCCCATTGCACGCTCAAACTGGCCACCGTGTAAGGCGCCAGCAGCAACATCGCGCAAATGGCGAAGTTCGACGGATTCCACAGATGGCGGCCTCGCCAGCGGATGACGTATTTCGACGTGATCGAAATCATCGCGCAAATGACATACGGCCAGAATTCCGGCGAACGCAGCAGCATGCCGATGCTGATGCCGGAAATGTAGGCGCTGGCCGGATTCAACCATTTGCCCAGCAGCATCCGTCCCAACAGCAACTCCATGGCGATGCTGGTCAGAATGGCGAGCGCCGTGCGCGAATAACTTTCCAGAAAGCCGAACGTCAGTTGCCCGATCAGCAAAATGCAGGTGACCAGCACCGGCGCAAGGTAACGATTATTGAAACTGAAAAACCTTCCGATGGCCGAACCGATCCGCGAAAGGATGGAAGGCGCAACATTGATTTCAGAAACGGGCGC
This sequence comes from Acidobacteriota bacterium, assembly GCA_016789605.1. Classification (GTDB taxonomy): domain Bacteria; phylum Acidobacteriota; class Blastocatellia; order RBC074; family RBC074; genus RBC074. The sequence continues at coordinate 3,189 of JAEUQO010000212.1, read as the reverse complement.
AATTCCTTCAGGTGTCATGCAATCTCCTGGGAGCGCGGGCGTCCCGCCCGCAGAATAAAGAAGCCGCGAAGCATCCTTATTTCTCTTTTGCCTAAGTCTTGCCTGTTTACGATTCTTTGAGTTTGTGGATTTTGTTCGGTTCGGGTGCGGTGACGATTTGGATTTTACCTGATGGCCAGCGAATCTCAACCCGTTCAATTGTCGCTGACTTGCCCAGACCGAAATGCAGCCGCCGTTGATTTTGCGCACAGAATCCGCTGCCGCCAGAAACTTCCTGCACTTGTTGCTGGCCATTCCAAAACACGCGCACTTGCGCACCGATGGCGCTGCGGTTGCTCCCGCTGCTGCCAGACGCCCCTTCCAATTCAAAATCAATCCATTTGTGTTCCGGCGTGACGGAGTTTTTATACAGCAGCAACGGCCCTTTTTGGTTGGCGACGACTACGTCCAGTTTGCCGCTGTTGGTGAAATCGGCCAGCGCCACCGAGCGTCCGTCATTGATATCGGTCACGCCCACCAGTTGCGCGACTTCTTTGAACGAACCCGCACCGTCATTCAGCCAAACCCGTTTTTTCTGATAGCCGGACAAGCTACGCCCATTGAGCGGCGGCCAGTTCGCGGCGTCGGAAATAATCGCCTTGTTGCCGCCTGCGACTTTGGAATAGTCGTACCAATAGCTTTTGTTGCGGTCGAGCGAGACGTTGCCGTTGGTCAGGTAAATGTCCAGAAAACCATCGTTGTTCAAATCGCCGAACTGCGCGCCGAAGCTCCAGCCGCCAAGTTCCACGCCCATCGCGTTGGCCAGGTTTTCGTATATGAGATTGTCGCCAGAGGTTCCGGCTTTCGGCATCCACAGATTATTGCCCTGCACCAGAATGCCTTCTTCGGAAATGTTGGTGACGTAAATGCCAAACTGCCCGCGATTGAGCACATCGCCGACCGAAGCCGTCATGCCGCTTTTGGGCGAATAGCCGACGCCGGTTTTCGCGCCGACTTCGCGAAAGCGTTTGCCGCCGTCGTTGAAAAACAGTTCCGAAACCGCGTAATCGTTGGCGATGAACAGATCGGGATAACCTGTGCCGCGCAAATCCGCCGCCACTGCTGCCAGCGCCCAGCGCGTGGATTTGATGCCGAGCTGTTCGGCGACTTCTTCAAATTTGCCGCCGCCCAGATTGTGAAACAGATATTTGCGCCCGCCATTCGTCGCGTATTCGAAACTTTCGGGCATCATTTTCGTGTTCGGCAAATTCCAGAGATTCACGCTTTCGGCGTAATAACCGCCGATGAACAAATCCAATTTCCCGTCGCGGTCATAATCGAACCAGATCGCGGTGTTCGCATTCAGCCACTTGGGTAAACCGACAGCGTCGCTGACGCGCGTGAAGCTTTTGCCGCCTTCATTGTGAAAGAGTTCCGGGCGCCCCCATTTGTACAGAAACAGGTCTTCAAAACCGTCATTGTCGTAATCGCCCCAAATCGCACCCATCGAAACGCCGTTTTCACGCGAATTCATCCCCTCCAGGCCAACTTCGCTGGCGACATCTTTGAATGAGCCGTTGCCCAGATTTTTGAACAACGCGTTCTTGCTGCCTTCGCCGCTGTTGGTGGCATACACATCTTGCCAGCCGTCGCGATCAAAATCTGACACCGAAGCTGCCGCGCCCATCGAAGCGACCTGCTCCATGATGTGGTTCAGCTTCGCATCGAGTTGCGGCGCAGTGTGCTTGAATTGCAGGCCAGCGCTTTGAGAGGTTTCAGTCAGGCTAAAACCATAGCGTGCCAGCACCGTAGCAGGATCAGCCGTTTTGGTTTCTGCCGCGCTATTGCGCGCCGCCAGCCGTTTATAAATCAGCGGAAAGGCCAGCAAACCGATAAAGAAAATTAGCAGGACGGTTCGAGTGAGTCGGGACTGCATAACAATGATTGGAATCAAAAAGATGGTATGGAACTGTTTCTATCGGCGAGCTTGTGCTTGCTGATAGACATTTTATAACCGCGCGGCGATCAAGGCGGCAGCCTCTGCCGAGGCGCGCACCGGGACGATTTCAAAATCCACCAGATCGCTCCAACAGCTTATCCATTGCGCAAATAAACCTTCGTCATCGGTTTCCATCAACTGAAAGCAAACGGTGAATTCCAGGTCCACCCAGCTCGACACATAGTGCAACCCGTCGGGCAACATGCGGCCTTGCTCTTTGGCGCGACGATAAACCTCGACTGCGCCAGCGTCTTTGAAACGTTCGATGACCAGATACAGCATTTCAGTGTTAGCGCAACATTCTGGTAAACGCATCTGGCGTGACAAAGCGCGTGTGATAAGTCTGCCAGTCTTGCGGATACCGTTTGTAAATCGGATTGTCTTCTAATCGTATTGCAGCGCGATTGTAATCCTTCAAGCCGTGAAACGGCAGCGGCAACACTGTCGCCGCATACGTGCAGTTGTAATCGCCGTCTTTCGTCCAGCCATCGCCAATCATCACAAAATCGCGCGTCCAGCCGTTGGATGTTGCCGACAAAGCCGCGAATTTCAAACGCAGTTCATCGCCCGCGTTCATAATCAACATCCGGTCATCGGTGGCGGCAAGCAGTTCGCGCACGTCGCCGTAGCGCGTGTAATAGCCTGTCAAATCGCGCCATTTTTGCGCTGTGCCTGCCAGTTGGTTGTAGTCCGGCAGTTCCGGCGAAGAAGCGTTCGCTTGCGAGAATTGCGAAAAGCCGCGATAGCGCAATTCCGCGCCTGCGGTTTCCAGCTTCTGAATTTTGATGACATCCGACGAAGCCGCTTCCGCCCATTCCAGCTTGTCCCAATAAATTTCCATGTTCGTCCGCAAACGCAACCGTCGCGCGGCATTCACAGAAGAGGAACGAAACACACCGTCCAAATCAATCACCATGGTTTTCAGCTTGCCGGACAAAAAGCCCAAACCGGATTTTGCGACCATCCAGTTGCCCTGCGCGTCCTGCACTTCCAGCGTCAGCCCTTGCGGCGGCGTCAGACTGCTTTGGCCAATGGCCACGTTGATCGTGGCATCGGTTGGGTGCAGCCAGCCGTGGCCGATCAGGTACAGCTTTTTGTCGCGCGGCGCGTCTTCGCCAAGTTCCAGTTCCACCCAATGATCGCGCGTCAAGCCCTGATACTGGCCGCGTCCGAACGTGTCCAGATACTGCCGATCCAGCGCGCCGACCACT
>JAEUQO010000152.1 GCA_016789605.1 Acidobacteriota bacterium | reverse complement strand
GTTTTACATCGGCAAATTTCAGATAACTCAGGCGCAATGGAAAGCCGTGATGGGCGACAAGATCAAACCCTATTTCGAAGGCGACAATTTGCCGATGGAAAGCGTGTCATGGGAAGACGCCAAGGAGTTCTGCCAAAAGCTGACGCAAATGACCAACAAGGCCTATCGGTTGCCAACCGAAGCAGAATGGGAGTATGCCTGTCGCGCAGGAACGACTGGCGATTATGCGGGGAAGTTGGATGAGATGAGCAATCAATCCAGCGACAAAACCTATCCAGTTGGTCAGTACAAACCGAACGCATTTGGTTTGTATGATATGCACGGCAACGTTTGGGAATGGTGCGAAGACGTTTGGCACGGCAGCTACAAAGATGCGCCAACGGATGGCTCAGCTTGGTTGAGTGGCGGGGACTCAAGTCGCCGGGTCGTGCGGGGCGGCTCGTGGTTCTACAATCAAGGCAACTGTCGTTCTGCCAACCGCAACAGGTACGGGCCCGGCAGCCGCAACGTCGATATAGGTTTTCGTGTGGTTGTTTCCGCGAGGTAATTGTAACTCTTTTACCCTTTTTGCCTTTTTTACCTTACCGCGAAGCGGCCAAAATTTTTCGGTTTTGATATGAGTTAAAGCTTGGCTGCCTCAACAACGAAAGTGCTCCTCAATCCCGCCAACGGCAGTTTGGGTATGGCAAAGAACCAGCCTACAGCAAGAACGACAGCCCTCTTCAATTCCCCCAACGGAAGTTGGGGGCTGGTTAAAGTCCAGCCTACGGAAACCAACGCGAATGTTCCTGAATCCCCCCAACGGAAGTTGGGGGCTGGTTAAAGTCCAGCCTACGGACGACAACGCGAATGTTCCTGAATCCCCCCAACGGAAGTTGGGGGCTGGTTAAAGTCCAGCCTACGGACACCAACGCGAATGTTCCTGAATCCCCCCAACGGAAGTTGGAGGCTGGTTAAAGTCCAACCTAAGGTGAACCTTAACGATTGAACCTTAACGATCCCCCGACTGCCGTCGGTGGGATTCGCCGGAAGCGGTTCGTTGCCGGGTAGGTTGGGGCTGAACGATCCCCCGACTGCCGTCGGAGGGATTCGCCGGAAGCGGCTCGTTGTTGGGTAGGTTGGTGCTGAACGATCCCCCGACTGCCGTCGGAGGGATTCGCCAGAAGTGGTTCGTTGTTGGGTAGGTTGGTGCTGAACGATCCCCCGACTGCCGTCGGTGGAATACAACGAATCTTCGCCACGACTTCAGCGCAAAGGCATTCAGCGCAGGGAGATTGGCCGGTGATCAGGCTGGTTCTGAAAGCTGTGTCAGCGCCTGAATGGGTTGTCCCAGTTGTTGCGCGGAGTGAATGCGCCAGTGGGCGTCGTCGCGTTGGGGGAAGTCTTCGCGGTAATGGCCGCCACGGCTTTCGCTGCGCCAGAGGGCGGCTTCGGCCATCAGTTTGGCCAGCAAGGCAAAATTGCGCGTGCGTTCGTTGACGTTTTCGGCGGCCAGACGCGCGCATTCTGCGACGGCGCGCCGCAAATCTTCAGCGCGGCGAATCAAACCGACATTGCGCCACATCAATTCCTGCACGCGGGCTTTGGTGCGCTGATCCAAACGCCAATCCGCCAAATCAAATTCGACCGCCTCGGCTTCGGCTGGCGACGGCAACGGCAAGGCGTCTGCCAAGGCGGCTGCGCCTGCGCGTGCGCCAAACACCAGACCTTCGAGCAGGGAATTGCTGGCCAATCGGTTTGCGCCGTGTACGCCGGTACAGGCGACTTCGCCCGCGACATACAATCCGGGCAAGGTGGAGCGTCCGTGCGTATCGCTGCGCACGCCGCCCATCACGTAATGCACGGCGGGGCTGACCGGCAATTGGTCTTTGGTCAAATCCAGACCGTAGCGCAAACAGGTGTCATAAATTTTGGGAAAGCGTTCGCGCAAAAACGCGGCGTCGAGATGCGTCAGGTCCAGATACATCCAGCGCGTGCCGGTGCGTTCCATTTCGGCGACGATGGCGCGCGCCACGATGTCGCGCGGCGCGAGTTCGCCGCGTTCGTCATAGTTTTTGGCAAACGCCTGGCCGTCGTGATTGCGCAGGATTGCGCCTTCGCCGCGCAAAGCTTCAGAGAGCAAAAAGCGCGGCGCTTCGGGCAAGGCCAGGGCCGTCGGATGAAACTGCACGAATTCCAGATCGCACATCATCGCTCCGGCGGCATACGCCATCGCCATGCCGTCGCCGGTGGCGACGCTGGGATTGGTCGTTTGCGCAAACAACTGGCCTGCGCCGCCGGTCGCCAGCACCACGGCGCGCGCGCGCGATTCGCGCCGCAAACTTTCGTTCGGATCAATGAATTGCACACCGCAACAACGACCGTTTTCGACGACCAGGCCAATCGTCGCGGCGTGGGCGACCAATTGAATATTCGCATTGCGTTTGGCGGCGGCGATCAGCGCGCGCACGATTTCGCGTCCGGTCGAATCGCCGTGCGCGTGCAAAATGCGACGGCGTGAATGTGCGGCTTCCTGGGTGAAGGCGAGCGCGTCGCCTTCGCGGTCAAATTGCGCGCCCCAGGCGATCAGTTCGGTGATGTAACGAGGGCCTTCGGCCACCAGCACGCGCACGGCCTGTTCGTCACACAATCCCGCGCCGGCATTGAGCGTGTCTTCAAAATGCAGCGAGATTTCGTCATCATCCGACAGCGCGACGGCAACGCCGCCTTGCGCATATTCGGTGTTTGATTCGTCCAGGCGGTCTTTGGTCAACACGGCAACGCGTCCGCCCTGGGCCAATTCGAGCGCCGCGCGCAAACCGGCGACGCCACTGCCGAGCACGATGTAATCCGGGGAAAGTGTCTGGGTCATTGCTGGTGGTATTTCACAGTTGATGGTTTTTTCTACGTTTGGGCAGAAAGGCGCACCGCGCAGAATCCTCTTTCTTTTGCCAAAACGCCAAAGCTCTCTTAACAGCAAGCTTACGGCTTTGTAAAGTGGCGCTGTTGGGCTGATGATTGCCGCCGTCAATCTGAAACAGGCTGAAACAGGCTGAATCGCAAAGGAGCAAAAACAACAATGGTTTGGGAAGAGCGCTGGCATCCGCTGCGCGAAGAATGGGTCATTGTGGCAGCGCACAGGCAAAACCGTCCGTGGCAGGGAGAAACGCTTGGCGCGCCAGCGGCTGAAATTCCAGCCTATGTGCCGGATTGTTATCTGTGTCCGGGCAATGCGCGCGTCAGCGGCGCACACAACGAAACTTACGCGGGCGTTTTTGTTTTCGACAATGATCACCCGTGCGTGGGGATGAATGCGCCGCCGCCTTTGTCGCTGCCGTCGGGGCTGTATCAGCAACGACCGGCGCAGGGGATTGCGCGCGTCGTTTGTTACAGTCCGCGTCACGATCTGACGTTGGCCGAATTGGAACCGGAAGAAGTCGTCAATCTGCTGCGCGCCTGGCAACAGCAATACACCGAACTCAGCCGTCATCCTGAAATCAACCACGTGCTGATTTTTGAAAACAAAGGCGAAGCCGTCGGTGTGTCCAATCCGCATCCGCATTGCCAGATTTACGCGACCAATTTCGTATTCAAGTACATCGAAACCGAAGCGCGCGTCAGTCAGCGGCATCTGGCAGAAACCGGGCGGGTGTTGTTTCAAGAGGTGCTTGAGGCGGAACGCGCCGACGGGCGGCGCATCATTTTTGAAAACGAAACGGCGGTGGCCTTTCTGCCCTATTTCGCCCGGTATGCGTATGAGTGTTATGTCACGCCCAAACAGACGCATGCCAGTCTGGCAACGTTGACGGAAGAGGAATTGCGGGATTTTGCCGTGGCGTTACAACAATTGGTCGTGCGTTATGACAATTTGTGGCGGATGCCGTTTCCGTATGTGATGGCGTTACACCAAGCGCCGACCGACGGCGGCGATTATCGCGGCTTTCACTTTCACATCGAATTTCATCCGCCGTTGCGCAAACCGAATTTGTTGAAATATCTGGCGGGACCGGAAATCGGCGGCGGCAATTTCTTGTCGGACACGGCGCCCGAAGAAAAAGCCGCCGAATTGCGTGCACTGTCCGGTGTGCATTACCGGCGCGCTGGCGCTTGACGGGTTACAAACGCGGCGTGACCAAACCGGTTTGGTTTTGGTATTTGCCGGTGCGGTCGGCGTAAGAGACTTCGCATTGTTCGTCAGATTCAAAGAAGGTGACTTGTGCGATGCCTTCGTTGGCGTAAATGCGAATGGGCAGATCGGCAGAGTTGGAAAATTCGAGCACCAGGCGTCCGCGCCAGCCGGGTTCGAGCGGCGTGGTGTTGACGATCAGACCGCTGCGCGCATAGGTGGATTTGCCCATGCAAATGGCGATGACGTTGCGCGGAATGTTAAAGGTTTCGACCGTCACGCCCAGCGCGTATGAATGCGGTGGCAACAACCAATAGAGCGAACCGTCGTCGGCCTGACGCGGCGGGGCTTCGATCAGCGATTTGTCGTCGAAGTTTTTCGGATCAATTTCCGCGCTGGCGATTGGGGAAAACACGCGAAAGCCATCGGGCGCCAGTCGCAAATCATAGCCATACGAAGACAATCCGGCAGAGATGATGCGCCGTCCGTCAATTTCGCGGATGAGGCCTTCGGCAAACGGCGTGATCATCTGGTGCTCGCGGCACATGCGCAGAATCCAACGATCCGATTTTACGCTCACAGGGGTGTCAGTCTCCTTTGAAATAATGCGCCTGCGTTGTTGCGGGGCATAACCAGGGCGGTCAGCAACAGGCGTGTCGTAAAGAGCGGGCAGTCTAGCCGATGGTTCATGCCGCAAGCAAGGCGTTTGAGGCTGCTTAACCCGCTGCTTGACACTCTCTCAGAGCCGTTCCTATAATGCCCGCGGTTGGTAACAGTTATCCCAAACAAACACGAAAATTTACGAGCGCTTCTAAACCCCAGGGAGAATTAGCCGTGATCAAATTGGATATCATCAACAACGTCTCGGAAAAGACGGGTGTGCCAAAAACAAGCGCGGAAAAAGCTGTCGAAGCGCTCTTTGAAGCAATGAAAGAAGCCATGAAACGCGGCGAGCGCATTGAATTGCGCGGCTTTGGCGTTTTTGTGGTGAAACCGCGCAAACGCGGCATTGGCCGCAATCCTCGTACGGGCACACAGGTTGCCATTCCGGAAGGCAAGACCATCCGGTTCAAACCAGGCAAAGAATTGCAATCTTAAGTTACGCCTCCATCTCACTTTCACTCCTTGACTGAATCGGCGGCCTCAGATTTCTGGGGCCGCTCTTTTTGTTTCTGTCGCCAATTCTCGCCAAGCAATTGACACACATGCCGCTGCCTACTATGCTTCGTGTATGAAGTACACTAAGTCGGAGTGAAGGAGAGTAATGAGCGAGCCTGACAACACCTTGACCGCGCCGCGATATGGAGGGCTGGCGACGGATTTGTATCAATTGACGATGGCGGCGGGATATCACGCCAATGGGCGGCACGAGCGGGCGAGTTTTGAAATGTTTGTGCGCCGGTTGCCGGAAAACCGTTCTTTTTTGCTGGCCGCCGGATTGGAACAGGCGCTAGGGTATTTGCGCCATCTCAGCTTCAACCAGGATGAGATTGCATATTTGCGCAGCCTGCCGGTGTTTGCGCATGTGTCGCGCGAGTTCTTCGATTATCTCTCTGAATTTCGTTTCACGGGCGATGTCTGGGCCATGCCCGAAGGAACCGTGGCGTTTCCGGGCGAGCCGCTGTTGCGTGTGACAGCGCCGCTGATCGAAGCCCAGATCGTCGAAACCTTCCTGCTTTCCACCATCAACTTTCAAACCATGATTGCCAGCAAAGCGGCGCGCGTGGTCGAAGCGGCAAACGGGCGCGGCGTGATCGAATTTGGCGCGCGGCGGGCACACGGCATGGGCGCGGGAATTTATGCGGCGCGGGCGGCTTTCATTGGCGGTTGCATCGGCACGTCAAATGTCGAAGCCGGATATTTGTTCGGATTGCCCGTTTACGGCACAGCAGGGCATTCGTGGACGTTGGCGTTTGAAAAAGAGATGGACGCGTTTCGCGCTTATCATCAGGTTTTCCCGGAAAGCACGACGTTGTTGCTGGACACATACGACACGTTGCAAGCGGCGCGGCTGGCGACGGAATTCGGTTTGCAATTGCGTGGCGTGCGTCTGGACAGCGGCGACATCAGCGCGCTGGCAAAACAAGTGCGCGCCATTCTGGACGAAGCGGGCATGACCGAAACGCGCATTCTGGCCAGCAACGATCTGGACGAATTCAAGATTGCCGATTTGCTGGCGGCTGGCGCGCCGGTGGATTTATTCGGCGTGGGCACAGAGCTTTCGACTTCGCGCGATGCTCCGGCGCTGGGCGGCGTTTACAAACTGGTCGAAGTCGAATTCCCTGACCGCGTCGAACCCAAAATGAAATTGAGCCGCGAAAAGGCGACGTATCCTTATCGCAAACAGGTCTGGCGCAATCGGGACGCGGAAGGGAAGTTTGCCAACGACATCATTGCGATGGCGGCAGAAACCGAACAGCACGGCGAACCGTTGCTCAAGGCCGTCATGCGCGCTGGCCAGTTGCTGGAAACGCCGCCAACCTTGCGCGAGATTCAGCAACACGCCAAGCAGCAACTGGCGGCGTTGCCCACGCAGTACAAAACCATCCGCGATGCCAAAAGCTATCCGGTGCGTTTCAGCGATCATTTGTTTGAACAGCGGATGCAGTTGATGAAACAGCTTGAACAAAGCTGAAGGAGGCTAGATGCGAATCGAAATTCGACAAGGGGACATCACCGAACAACCAGACGTGGACGCCATCGTCAACGCGGCAAACACCGAACTGGTTTTAGGTGCGGGCGTGGCGGGCGCGATTCGGCGCAAAGGCGGTGACATCATTGACGAAGAAGGTCGTAAGCAAGCGCCGATTCGCTTGGGCGAAGCGGCGGTGACAACGGCAGGCAGTTTGCCGAACAAGTTCGTCATTCACGCGGCGGCGATGGGTTACACCAAAGAAGACGCGCTGGTTCCGAAAAAGCCCGGAACCGCCTCGAGCGCGGACATCATCCGCAATGCCACACAGAACAGTTTGCTGCGCGCTGAAGAATTGAAGTTGCGTTCCATCGCCTTTCCGGCGCTGGCGACGGGCGTGGCGATGTTTCCGGTAGATGAATGCGCCGAAGTCATGATCGGCGCGGTGCAAGATTACGCGGCGGCGAATCGGGCCAGTTCGCTTGAGCTGGTCGTATTCGTCTTGTTCGGCCAACGCGATTACGAGATTTTCAACCAGATTCACCAGACGCGATGACAGCGAGCGAGACGCTCGCACTCCCAGGAGGAAGAATGATTTTTTTCGATGTTGATACGCAGCGGGACTTTATTGACGCCGATGGCGCGTTGGCCGTGCCGGGCGCAGAAGCGATCAAACCGAATCTGGCACGTTTGCTGCGCGCAGCCGGGCAATATGGCATTACGACTGTTTCTTCGCGTTGCGCGCACGAAGACGGCGATCCTGAATTTGAAATCTTTCCGCCGCATTGTCTGGAGGGCACGCCTGGCGCAGAACGCGTGTTTGCCGCCTTGCCGGAATTGCCCAAACAGGAACTCGCTGTGACCGCCGCTGCCGATGCGCAAGCGCAACTCGCCGCCGCGCGGCATTACCTCGTGAAGAAAAAAGTCTTTGATTTGTTTTCCAATGCCTGGCTGGACGATTTGCGACAACGCGGCGTGTTCAACGGTCGGGATTGCGTCGTGTTCGGGGTGGCGACGGATTATTGCGTGCGCTGTTGTGCGCTGGGGCTGGCGGCCGCAGGCGCACGCGTGCGGCTTGTGTCAGACGCCATACGCGGCGTCGCGCCAGACACGACCACGCAAGCGCTGGCTGAGTTTCGCGCCGCCGGAATCGAATTTACGACAACCGATGCTGTGCTGGAAAATTTGCAAGGAGCGCGCCAATCCGCATGAGCTACACCTATGACTATCCCCGCCCCGCCGTCACCGTAGACCTGGTGATTTTCACCATCGCCGATGACGATCTGAAAGTCCTGCTCATTCGGCGCAGATTGGAGCCGTACAAAGATTGCTGGGCTTTGCCGGGCGGGTTTGTGGATATCGACGAATCGCTGGAACAGGCTGCCGCGCGCGAACTGCAAGAAGAGGTCGGCGTTACCAACGTGTACCTGGAACAGTTGTATACGTTTGGCGCGCCGGGCCGTGATCCGCGCGGACGCGTTATCAGCGTGGCGTATTTTGCGTTGATAGATGCTGAACGACAGCGGATTGTGGCGGCTTCGGATGCGGCGGACGCCGAATGGCATTCGGTCTTCAAACAAACAAAGCCGACCAAACAGGGCAAACTGGCCAAACTGGCTTTTGATCACAAACAGATTTTGGATTACGCAGTTTGGCGGTTGCGCAACAAAATCGAATGGACGACGGTGGGGTATGAACTGCTGCCGAAAAAGTTCACGCTTTCCGAGCTTCAGCGCGTTTACGAAATCATCCTGCAAAAGCCGGTAGACAAACGGAACTTTCGCAAAAAAATTCTGGCGCAAGGCCAGATTGTCGAACTGAACGAGACGCGCAGCGATGGCGCGCATCGGCCTGCGCGCCTCTATTCATTTCGCAAAAAATAACGTTGCCGTGAATTACGCCGAGCGGAACGCCAGTACCAGCAAGACCAAGCCAACCAGCAAACGGTAAATGATGAATATCAGCGTCGAATGCCGCCGCAGAAAGCTGATCAAAAACGCGATGCTGAGATAGCCCACGATTGCCGACACCACGGTCGAAACGATCAGATTGACCATGCTGACGCCGCCCAGCAGGCTCAGCGCTTCTTTCAATTCCAAAACGCCGCTGGCCCCGATGGCCGGAATCGAAAGCAGAAAAGAAAAGCGCGCGGCGGCTTCGCGGCTCATCCCGGCAAACAATCCGCCCGCGATGGTCGTGCCTGAACGGGACGAACCCGGAATCAAGGCGAACACTTGCGCCACACCGACGATCAAGGCTTCGCGCAAGCCCGCGTGTTCGAGTTCGCGACGGCGTTTGCCGACGGTTTCGGCCAGCAAGAGCAACAACGCCCAGACGATCATCGTGGTGCCGATGACGTACAAACTTTTGGTGAATGCGCCTTCGATAAAATCCTTGGCCAGCAATCCGACCACGCCGATGGGAATGGTGCCGAGAATGATCAGCCAGCCCAGGCGCGCCGCTTTGCGCGCGGTCGAATCGCGTTGTCCCTGTAACCAGAGCAGGTTGCCCTGCACCCAGCCGATGCTGATGGTCAGAATGTCGCTGATGAAATAGACGATCACCGCTGCCAGCGTGCCCAACTGAATCACGGCGATAAACGCGGTGATTTGTTGCGGCGTCATGGTGTTTTCCAGTCCCATCAGCTTTTCCGCCAGGATCAAATGGCCGCTGCTGCTGATCGGGATAAATTCGGTGAGTCCTTGGATAATGCCCAGAAGAATTGCTTGGAGGAGGTTCATGGGATTGCGGATTGGCAGGCTGCGGTCGGGGCCGTCCGCAGCCTGTGAGGTTTACTGGTTATTTAAGACGGGCCAAAAGATAGGTTTCGAGGTCGGCGATTTTGACGCGTTCCTGTTGCATCGAATCGCGCTGGCGCACGGTGACGGTGTCTTTTACCTCGTCGCCTTTTTCGCCCAGCGTTTCAAAATCCACGGTGATGCAAAACGGCGTGCCGATTTCGTCCTGACGGCGATAGAGTTTGCCGATTGCGCCGCTATCGTCATACACCGTACGCATCAGCGGTTGCAGGTCGCGTTTGATCTGTTTGGCGATTTCGACGATGCGCGGTTCGTTCTTTTTCAGTGGGAAGACCGCGACTTTGATCGGGGCCAACTGCGGATGCAATTTGAGCACAACGCGCGTGTAATCATCGCAAAGCTTGGCCGCAACCTGACGAACTTTCTTTAGCAATTCGACTTTGTCGCCGCCCGGCAAGTTGCAAGCTTCCTCGACATCCAGCAGCGTTTGCGGCAACCCGGCATCGGCAGCTTCCAGCGCCGCTTGCATCGCCTTCAACTGATCCGCCGTGGGAACCGCCGGTTCGCCTTTGGCGGCGGCTTTTTCGGCTTCGCCGATTTTTTTGCCTATGCTTTTCAACGCCGCGGCATTGGCGTCTTTCAACGGAGTCAGCTCTTCGGTTTTTGGTTCGCTGACCAGTTCTTCGTTATAGGCTTCGCACAAAAACGCCAGCGTTGCGCGCGTTGCGCCCGCCGAAGGTTCGATCACATAGGGAATGTAGCGCGCGCCTTTTTTGCCCGTCGCCGGATCAACAAACTGATCGTCGAAATAATCCAGCTTGCCGGTGCTGTCGGTGTTGGCCGTCAGCTTCAGGCGTTGTAAATCCGGGTCGGGAATGTCGCGGCTGTGCGCTGACAAATCGTAATCCTGGCGATTGGCGACGCCTTCAAGTTCGCTAAAGCCCAGCGAGCCAGGGAACTTGTATTCGATGTCCACGGTCGCTTTGGCGTAATGCGCCAGCTCTTCTTTGGTTTGTTCGCGCTTGATCAACTTGGCCGGATCGAGTCCGAGTTTGACGTACCAGTTGAAACGCTGTTCGACCCATTCGGCGTGCAATTCCAGATCGTTCTTTTCGCCCGGTTGCAAGAATTGCGGCGGCTTGCAGAAATATTCGATTTCCATCTGCTCGAATTCGCGCGTGCGAAAGGTGAAATTGCCGGGCGTGATTTCGTTGCGGAAGGCTTTGCCGATTTGCGCAATGCCGAACGGCAGTTTGCGGCGCATGGCCTGTTGCACGTTGTTAAAATTGACGAAGATGCCTTGCGCGGTTTCGGGGCGCAGGTACGCGATGTTTTCATCGCTTTCGACCGGGCCGACGGTCGTTTTGAACATCAGGTTGAAATTGCGCGGTTCGGTCAGGTTGGTCGAACCGCAGCTCGGACATTTGCCGTCTTGCAAATGGTCCGCGCGGCTGCGTTTGCCGCATTCGCGACAGTCAACCAGCGGATCGCTGAAAGTTGCTTCGTGACCGGAATAACGCCAGACCAGACGGTTCATCAGAATCGCGGCATCCAAACCTTCCATGTCATCGCGGTCATAGACGACCGCACGCCACCAGGCGCGCATCACGTTGTTTTTCAGCTCGATGCCCAGCGGACCGTAATCCCAGGTCGAGCCAATGCCGCCGTAAATTTCCGAATTGGCAAAGATGAAGCCGCGCCGTTTACACAGGCTGACGATCTTTTCCATGCTTGGTGCTGCCATTGCTGTAGTTGAAACCTCTCGCGGAATAAATTGAATTTTGTGCAGGTGAATTTTGGAGGCACAAAAAAGAGGTGCGGAGTGTACCAGAGGCGCTGGGCAGGCGCAATTTGGCAAATTGGGCTGCCGATGGCAGAATACGCAGCACCTCCAGATTGACTCAGGTTGGTTTTGCTACAAAAAGAAGTCCCGATGTCACACAAAGTTGTTGCAAAAATCTTCGTCATTGTTGGGTTGGTTGCGCTTAGTGGCTGGCAGGTCATTGGCCACCCTTCGTACCTGAACCTGTATGCCAGTGATGCGCGCGCCAAACAGGAACTGAAAACCAATTGTGCGATTTGTCATGACCCGAATGGGCGCGCACGCGATCCCAACTTCCTGACCGACTTTGGGCGGGATTTCAGCGTAAATCGCTATCGCATTACGGATGCGATGCGCGACCGTTATACGGATTTGTTTGGCTCAGCAAGCCAACCGGTGGCCGGCGTCAGGGCTGATACGGTCAGCATCGCGACCACGCAAGTGTTGGTTAATGTTTCCGTCACCAATGCGCGCGGCAAACACGTCGCCAATCTGGATCGCGTTGCTTTTAGCTTGATGGAAGACGACCGTGAACAGCCGATTTCTGAGTTTTTCGGCGAAGATACGCCGATGGCCGTTGCCGTGGTGCTGGATATTTCAGGCAGCGCGGGAGAGAAAGACCTGGCGCGCTATCGCAATTCGGTGGTGGATTTGGCGTATCGGCTGCACCCGGAAGACACGCTGGCGGTTTATGCGTTCGACCAAAGCGGCGTGCAGAAAATTCGCGATTATTCGCCGACCGTTTCTGATCTGAAACCGCTGTTGAAAACGGTGAAAGGGCAGGGCGGGTCGCCGCTTTTTGATGCGGTGTTGCTGGCGGCGAGAGAATTGCGCAGCCAGCCCGAACGACGTCGTGCTGTGATTTTGATTTCTGACGGCTCTGACACGGCCAGTTCTGCGACGTTGCGCGAAGTCGAAAAGCAAACCTTTCTGGCGGGCGTTTCAGTTTACGCTGTGGATTTGATCAACACGGAAAAGAGCGCGCGCCGGTCGCCCGAACGCCAGGCTGCGGCGCAAACGTTGCGACAAATCGCGCAGGAAAGCGGCGGGCGTTACATCACAACCGAAGGCGGCTTCTTTTTGTTGACCAGCCGCATGAAACTGAAGCGCATCTTTACCGAACTGATTGATGAGCTGCATAAGCAATACACCATTGCCTATGAGCCGGGAAATGCGCGCCAACAAGGCCGTTGGCGTACGATTCGGATTAATCTGGAGCAGGCGGATCTGACCGCGCGCACGCGGCTCGGATACCGCGAAGGCATCGAATGAAGCTGAGCGTCAACTTTTTTCTGGGCTGGCCGGAATACTTTGCGGCCTGCGAATTCTTTCGCCGCGAACGCTATCGCATCGCGCCGGAATTTTTGGTCAGCGGGCTGTTGCTGTTGCTGGGAGTCATCCTGTTTGTGTCTGGCCAGTTCCAGGTGTTGGCTACGGTGTGCTGTCTGATCGGCGCGTTGATCATTGTCAGCGCGCGGTCGTATCGCCGCTGGGCGTCAAAACGCCGCTGGGAGCGCGAACCGCTTTACCACACGGAACACACCGTCGCCGCCAGCGAAGAGGGCGTTTACTTTTTGATGGGCCGCATCGAATCGAATTTGAACTGGTTGTATTACCAGCGCTTGCTTGAAAGCCCCGACGGGTTTTTGCTGGTCTACGGCAACGACTCGTTCAACTTTTTACCCAAACGCGCATTTGCCAGCGAAGAAATGATGGGCGAATTTCGCGCGCTGGTGAGCAAAAAACTACGACGACCATAAACGTAGGCGCTATTCGTGCGCCACAATTGCATTATGACTCTGAACGAACAACTCGCACACCTGACCAAAGGCACCGTTGATGTCATTCCCGTCGAAGAGCTGAAAAAGAAGCTGGAGCATTCTGCCGCGACCGGGCGCAAATTGCGCATCAAGCTCGGTTGCGATCCGACTGCGCCTGACATTCATTTGGGCCATTGCGTCGTCATTCGCAAAATGAAGGCGTTTCAGGAACTCGGCCACGACGTGATTTTCCTGATTGGCGATTTCACGGCGATGATCGGCGATCCGACCGGTCGCAACGCCACCCGGCCACCGCTCACCAAAGAGCAGGTCTTGGCCAACGCCGAAACCTATAAGACGCAAATCTTCAAGCTGCTCGATCCGGACAAAACCATCATCGAATTCAATGCGCGCTGGCTGAATGCTTTCACGCCGGAAGATTTCATTCGTTTGACGGCAAAAGTCACGCTGGCGCAGATGCTGGAACGCGATGACTTTTCCAAACGGTATGCGGGCGGCATTCCGATCAGCGTACACGAACTGCTCTATCCGCTGGCGCAAGGTTACGATTCGGTGGCGCTCAAAGCCGATGTTGAACTGGGCGGCACCGACCAGAAATTCAACCTGCTGATGGCGCGCGAAATTCAACGCGCGTATGGCGTCGAAACGCAGGTGATCATGACCACGCCGCTGCTCGAAGGGCTGGACGGCGTCGAAAAGATGTCGAAGAGCAAAAACAATTACATCGGCATCACCGAAACGCCCGACGAAATGTTTGGCAAGGTAATGTCCATCAGCGATACGTTGATGTGGCGATATTACGAATTGCTGACCGATGTCAGTGTGGCGGACATCACTCGAATGAAGGCCGAGGTCGAAGCTGGCCAACGTCATCCGCGTGATACCAAAGTCGCGCTGGCCAAACACATCATCGCCGATTTTCATTCGCAAGCGGCGGCACAAGAAGCCGAAGCCGAATTCAACCGACGTTTCCGCGAACATCAGGCGCCCACGGATGTCAAAACGCGAACGGTTGCCGCCACCGGCAAAGTGAAGCTGGTGGATTTGCTGGTGCAAACAGAGCTGGCTGCTTCCAAGGCCGAAGCGCGCCGGTTGATCGGGCAAGGCGGCGTGCGCGTCAACAATGAACGCGTCAGCGATGCGGCTTGTGAACTCGATACCGAGGTGACAAAAGAGGCTTTGTTGCAGGTTGGCAGGTTGAAGTTTTTGCAGGTTTCATTCGGCTAAGCCTGCTTGCCGAAAGGCTCAGGTTTTTTGCGAAATTGGTTGGGCAAGGTGCTTGACCGATCTAGGGTTGGCCCCTATAATCGCGCCTTCCTTCGGTGAGCCGAAAGCGTTTTTCTCGCTTTTGCGCATCGTTTGACAGTGGGGACGTGGCGGAATTGGTAGACGCGCGGGTCTCAAAAACCCGTTACCGAAAGGTAGTGTGGGTTCGATTCCCACCATCCCCACCATCATCTTCTTTCCTTCGTAAGCACACCCTTTCTCTCAGATTATCATTGAACACTTTGTTGCCATTGAGCATTTTGCTGATTACTGCGCCGCCGCCTGTTTAGTCTGCGCGCGGTGTTCAACTCTGCGAAAGATTTCCCACCTGGCCAAGTCAATTGGGGAAGATACCCCGATAACAACCTCGCTGATCAATCCATCTCCCAGCGCAGAAAGGGTTAGCGCGTTATTTTCAGGCGGCACAATGTTTGCCGTGCGAAAACTGCGCGCCGGAAATTTGCGCCGCGCATTGTTGGGAGGTGTTATGACAGATCGCATGAAAATCCTGTTGGCTTATGACGGTTCTACTTGTGCCGACGCCGCAATTGATGATTTGGTATGCGCCGGTTTGCCCAAAGAAGCGGAGTGTGAAGTCATTGCCGTGATCGAAAACTGGCTGCCGCCGCCTTCGAGCCTGGAGATTGTGGCCCATATTGATCGCGATCAGGAATATTTGGCGTTGGCGGCCAGCGCTGCACAGCGTGTGCGTGATTTACAGCCCGACTGGACAGTCAAAGCCAAGGTCAGTGCAGGTTCACCGGCCTCTACCATTATCGAAGAAGCGGATCATTGGCGGCCCGATTTGGTTGTTGTTGGGGCACACGGACGATCGGCCTTGGGGCGCGCCTTTTTTGGCAGCGTGTCGCAAAAGGTGTTGCACGAAGCGAACTGTTCGGTGCGAATCGCACGCGAACCTGCCACTGATAGCAATCGGCCTGTACGGTTGCTGATCGGATTTGACGGTTCAGCAGGGGCGAAAGAAGTCGTGCGCACTATCACTGCGCGTCATTGGCCGAGGGGATGCGAGGCTCGCGTTGTCTATGCCGCCTGGCCAAGTTTGGATTCTGTGATGCAGCCGTTGATTGGCAAAATCGCAGATTGGATTGCCGAAGAGGAGTTGCGCAACAAAAAGAATGTGGACGGGGTGGTCGGCGATTTGGGCGCTGCGGGCATCCCTGCGACCTCTGTCATCAAGGCGGAAGAGCCAAAGCGGTTATTGCTGAGCGAAGCAGAAAGCTGGCAGGCGGATTGCATTTTTGTCGGCGCGCGCGGATTGGGTACGCTTGCGCGCCTGCGGTTGGGCAGCGTTTCGTCGGCAGTGGCAGCACGCGCGCATTGTTCCGTAGAAGTCGTACACGCACCCAAACTGCGTTGAGGCGCTTTGCGGTTGTGAGGTCATCGGTTGTGAGTGATACGAAAGGTAAAATCCTGATTGTAGATGATGAAGCAAGCATTCGCATTGTGCTGGCCGAAGCGTTGCGCATGTGGGGCTATGACACGGTTGAGGCAGGGGACGCGGCCAGTGCGCGCGCAGTGTTTGCGCAGGAGCAGCCGGTTGCCGTGGTGACAGATATCAATTTGCCTGATGGCTCCGGCTTGATTTTGCTGCGTGAATTCAAACGCCGCACGCCGCCGCCTGTCGTGATCGTCATCACGGGCGAAGTCATCGTCGAAAACACGATCAGCGCATTGCGTGGCGACGCCGACGATTTCATTTCAAAGCCGGTGAACATTCACGAGTTACAACTGGCGCTCAACCGTAGCTTGGCTGTGCGCGAACCTGCGGCATCAAAGCCGAGCCGGTTGCGCATTCTGTTGGTTGCCGATACTGAAGAGCGACTGAAAGCAACCAAATCTATTTTTAGTCCCACTGACGCGGACATTGCCGTCGTCAAGACCGCAGAAGAGTTAGAGCAGGTCTGTCTTACGCCACACGAATTGGCTGTAATTGATCTTGAACCAGAAGCGCTCGAACCCGTCTTACGCGGGTTACGTGAAAATCCCTTGCACGGAGAGATCCCCTTGCTTGTTTCTGCTGTGCGTTTGATTGGGGAAACCAGTTTGGATGGTGTGTTGCCGAGATATCGGGCGATGCCGTGCAGCCCCGCCGAGATAGCAGCGTTGGTGCAACGTCGCACGCGGCGGTTGCGTGAGATGACCTGACGCACACCGTTTATGTGCACAAAAACCGTAGGCACCAGTCAACGGCCAGCTGTGCGACTTCGGTCAGTTGATCCGGTTCTTCAAAGAAATGATTTGCGCCTGGGACGACCAGCAACTCTTTCACACAACGAAGCTGCGCCAGCGCTTCGCGATTCAGTTGCAGGATGGCGCTGTCTGCTTCGCCAACGACCAGCAGCGTCGGTGACGTGACTTGTGCCAATGCTGCGCCCGCCAGGTCCGGTCGCCCGCTGCGCGAAATGACTGCGCCAATCTCATTGTCCAATTCTGCTGCGGCTAGCAGCGCCGCCCCCGCGCCCGTGCTGATGCCGAAATAGCCTACACGCAAATGAGCTGTTTCTGGTTGTGTGCGAATCCAACCCGTTGCGGCCAACAGCCTGCGCGCCAGCAATGCGATGTCAAATCGCAAATGATGCGTTTGCTGGTCAATCGCGTCTTCTGCGCTGGTCAGCAAATCCAACAACAACGTGCCAATGCCTGCTCGCCGGATGATCTGTGCGACCAGCTGTTGGTGCGGATTGTAGCGGCCCTGACCGGAATTGTGGGCAAACAGCACGAGCCCACGGGCTGCTTCGGGAAGCTGTAACTCTCCCGCGAGCACTGCAGACGGCAGTGAAAGAATCACTTCCTTTGTCACGGTCACCTGTTCGTCAACCCGATTCATCGTCGCTCCCTTGGGTGGATAACCGAGGCCCATGGCAAGCTTGGTGCCAAGCGGAAAGCGGCAATCGTGAGTTGCATTTTGCCGATTGCGGCGGAAAAGTGCGAAAACTTCCCCGCCGCTGCGAGAAAAAACACGCCGGGCTGCGAATCTCTACCAATCAGCAATTATTCTTGGGAAGTAGTATTGGAAGGCTAAGACGTTTGCAGGATTTGCGCCAACATTTGTAACAGCGTTTCGGCGTCATAGGGTTTGTGCAATAAATGGTTGACTCGCAATTCTTGCAGCTCTTCTACCTTGGCAGGATCGGCCAGACCGCTGGTGGCGATGATTCGTATATCGGGGTTTAGTTTGTGCAAGGCGCGAATGGTGGCGATGCCATCCACCACGGGCACCATCAGGTCTGTGATGACAAGCTGAATGTCGTGTTGATGCAAGGCAAAAACGCTCAGCGCGGTGGCTCCGTTGTCAGCGGTCAGGGCGCGATAGCCAAACGCTTCCAGCGCGGCACTGGTCATTTCGCGCACGGCGGTTTCGTCGTCTACGACCAAAATCAATTCGCCCGCGCCACGCGGCATTTCGTGGCTGGCGATGCCCGCGCGTTGCTGATCGGCCAGTTGCAGCGCAGGCAAATACACCGTGAATTTTGCGCCTGCTCCGGGCTGGCTTTCGACGGTGATAAAGCCTCCGTGGGCGGTCACGATGCTTTGGGTGGTTGCCAGTCCCAGCCCGGTTCCTTTGCCCGGCTCTTTGGTGGTGAAAAACGGATCGAAGATACGATCAATGATGGCAGGCGGAATGCCCGCGCCAGAATCTGTGATGGTGATGACCACAAAATTACCCGAACCGGCGCCGTCTTTCTTCAGCATGCGGGCGTACAACTCATCAAGCGGCTGATTTTCTGCTGTGATCGTCAACCGACCGCCTTGCGGCATGGCATCGCGCGCGTTGACGCACAGGTTGAGCAGCACTTGATGCAACTGCGTGGCGTCGCCGTTGATCGTCCACAAATCGGTTGGCAGACGTTGTTCGATGCGAATGGATTTGGGAAACGTCTCTTCGGCAATGCGAATGACTTCGCGGATCAGATGTTTGGGTTGCAACACGACGCGCTGACCGCTGATGCCTCTGGCAAAAGAAAGCACCTGCTTGATCATTTCTGCGCCTCGGTTGGCGTTGGATTGCATCAAGGCCAGCAAACGCTGACTTTGTTCGTCGTGCAGTTTCATTTGCAGCATCTGTGCGCCCATGCTGATGGGCGACAGTACGTTATTCAGGTCGTGCGCAATGCCGCTGGCCAACGTCCCGATGCTTTCCAATCGCTGCGCGCGTAAAAAGTTTGCTTCGAGCCGTTTCTTTTCCGTGATGTCGGTATTGATGGCCAGAATGCTTTTGGCATTTCCCGCCGCATCACGCACCAGGCTCCAACGGCCTTCGACGACGACTTCGCGGCCGTCTTTGGTCAGTTGGCGCAACTCTCCGTTCCATTCTCCTGCTTCGATCGTGCGTTGGGTGGCGTCCAGCAACCGTGCCGTGTCGCCGCTGTTGAGTACATCGCGCGCCACTCTACCGACGGTTTCTTCTGCTGACCAACCATACAACCGTTGCGCGCCGTTGCTCCAATAACGTATGCGCCCATCCAAGTCACAGACGACGATGGCTTCGTGTGATTGATTGAGCAAGGCAGCCTGTTCGACCAGGCGCTCACTGGCGCGTACGCGCTCCGTGATATCGCGCAAAATGACGGTGAACAGTTTCTGGCCCTGGGTTTCGATTTGCGAAATGGAGGCTTCGATAGGGAATTCTTCATTATTTTGGCGCAGACCGCAGATGGCATTTAAGCCGCCCATCGCGCGGGTCGTTTCGCCCGTGATGCCAAAGCGCTGTATGTGTGAGGCATGCATTTCGCGAAAGCGTTCCGGCAGCAAACGGCTCAGCGGTTGTCCTAACATCTGGGTCGCCGTGTAGCCGAACATTTGTTCGGCGGCACGGTTAAACAAGACGATTTTTTGCTGTTCGTCCACAGAGATGATGGCATCCATTGCCGAATTGATGATGCCAGACAGGCGATCTTCGCTTTTGTGTAGCGCTTGTTCGGCTTGTTTGCGCGTGGTGATGTCGGTGTGCGCAACCACCGCGCCGCCCTGTTCGTTTTTCAAGGGCGAGACCGTCATCAGAAACCAGCGCTCTGCTTGTGGTAAGTGGCACGAGTATTCGTGGATAAAGCTCGCTTGCTTGCCATCCAGAACAGCTTGTATGCCTGCCCAGGCTGTGTGATCGCTGTCAGGTGCCCGCTCAGAGGCTTGGCAGCAAACGGTCAGATCGCAGGTGTTTTGCGCTGTGGCAAGTCGCGCGCCGCAGTTTTCACGGGCAAACCGCTCCCAGGCTTCGTTGGTGTCAATGATGTTGCCGGCGCGGTCAAGCACTGCGATGTGTGCAGTCAATGAGGCCAGAATGGCTTGTTTGAGCCCTTCGCTTTTTTGCAGCGCCTCTTCTGCCTGTTTGCGTGCGGTCTGGTCGCGATTGGTTTCCAGCACCAGCAACTGGCCATTCTCATCGCGCACAAGCACGTGGCGACTATCTACTACCAGCAAACGTCCATCGCGGGTTTGGTGCAACAGTTCGCCGTGCCAATGACCTTCTTGGCATAACGTGGTTTCGACTTCTGGCCAGCCTACCGGATGGATGGTTTTTAGCAGTTCGTTGCTGACGCGCCCCAAAGCTTCTTCTCGCGTCCAGCCATAGAGCTCTGCCGCTGCACGATTCCAATAACGAATGCGTCCATGTAATTCCCAGACGAAAATGGCGTCATAGGACAAGTCCAGCAAGTGGGCTTGTTGTTCCAGGGCGTGCGTGGATTGTGCTGCAATGGCTTGTAATGCGCGAACTGCCTGCGTGAGTTCAGCCTTGGTCATCCGTGCCAGATTATCCTGTGCGTTCGTGCTGTGATCACTCATATGACCTTCGAACAATTATGGGACGTAGCGCTAGCGCAAAGCGGCAGGGCGGCAATGCAGGCATATTACGGAAACGCGCTTTGGCACTACTCGCGTGAATTGGAAACGTCGTTCTTTCGCGTTTGGTGTTATCGAGCGGCTGATTTTGCTATCCGCGCATTTTGATCCTGTTGTTGAGTTACCAACAAGTAGCGCAGGGAATGCTTTTTTCTTTGCTAGCTTGGGTAATGGGTGAACGCGCTTAAGGCAACCACGGCAAAACTCACCCCACACCAAATTAAAAGATGCGCCTTTGCGGCAATGAGCCTTGGCCTTTGCTGACGGTTGTTCGGAATTTTGTGTAAATGTAGTTTATAAATTCAGATTCAGAAGCCGTAATATCATAGCGTCATTCAATAATGCGAACAATATAAAATCCGCGGGTACGTTACTGTTTGTTCACACCCGGTTCATACAAATAGCTGTTTCAACAACCGGCGTTTGACGATTTCAACCAACAGCAAGTATGTGCCGGTTGCCACCAGTAAGAAGCCAAGGAAGCTCGGCGGCAACGGCGTGAATTTGAGCCACTCTGCCAGCGGCGTGAATGGCAACAACAGACCGATCAGCACGACCGACAACGTCGTCACGGTTAGCGCTTTGCTGGGGCGGCTGCGGAATGGATTGCCTGCCGTGCGAATGACAAAGATGACCAATGTTTGTGTTGCCAGCGATTCGACAAACCAGCCGGTGTGGAAAAACTGCTCGGACGCGTGAAAAACCTGGAGCAAGACGTAAAACGTCAGGAAGTCATAGAGCGAGCTGAGCGGCCCGATATAAAGCATAAAATTGCGGATCAGGCTTACATCCCAACGGTGCGGTTTGTGGATGAAGGATGGATCCACTTCATCTGTCGGAATGGCGACTTGCGCCAGATCGTAAAGAAAATTGTTGAGCAAAATCTGGGTCGGCAACATCGGCAAAAACGGCAGGAACACCGAGGCTCCGGCCATACTGAACATGTTGCCGAAGTTAGAGCTGGTTCCCATCAGCAGATATTTCATGACGTTACCAAAAGCCTTGCGGCCTTCGATGATGCCTTGATGCAAAACGGTCAGGCTTCGTTCGAGCAGGATGATTTCTGCGGCATCGCGGGCGACGTCTGTGCCAGTAGCGACCGAAAGCCCTACGTCAGCCGTGTGTAGAGATGGTGCGTCGTTAATGCCATCGCCCAGATAGCCGACGACATGGCTGCGCCGTTTGAGCGCCAGGATGATGCGGTTTTTCTGTACGGGCGAAACGCGCGCAAAGACCGTGGTTTGTTCGGCGACGTGTCCCAGCGCGGCATCCGTCATTCGCTCTATCTCTTCACCGAGAACGATCCGTTCCACATTCAATCCGACTTCGGAACAGACATGGCGGGCGACCAGTTCGTTGTCGCCGGTCAGAATTTTCACCTGCACCCCGTCTGCGGCCAGCGCACGTATGGTTTCTGCGGCTGTGGGCAACGGATGATCGGTGAAGGTCAAAAAGCCCGCCAGGATCAATTCTGCTTCGTCTTGTTTTTGGTAGGTGGGGTGGGGTTGTACGGGCGCATACGCGACTGCCAAAAGTCGCAATCCCTGTTGGCTGAAATCCTGAAAAATCGCCTTGCAACGTTGCCGTGCGGTTGTGTCGAAACGATGCCGCGCCCCGTCAATTTCATATTCTGTGCATACGGCCAGCACGCTTTCCGGCGCGCCTTTGGTGATCAGCAAACAGGAATCGGTTCGGGCGACCACAACTGAAACGCGTCGCCGTTCAAAATCAAACGGGATTTCGTCACGCTTTTCATAACCGCGCACATCAGGGTGATCGTGAATCAGGATGGCTTCGTCCAGCGGATTGGCGGCGCGGTGTTGTATGGCGTGATCAAGCGGATTGCGAACGCCGGATTCAAACAGGCTGTTCAGATACGCCAGCACAAAGGTGCGCTCAGAAATCTGACCAAGCGGATCGAGGTGTTGATCCAAAGTCATTTCGCCGCTGGTGAGTGTGCCGGTTTTGTCGCTGCACAAAATATCAATGCTGCCGAAATTTTGAATGGCAGCCAGGTGTTTGACGATGACTTTTTGCCGCGCCATCCGCAACGCGCCACGGCCCAAGGTGACGGTAGAAATCATCGGCAGAAATTCCGGCGTCAAGCCCACGGCCAGCGCAATGGCAAACAGCAACGATTCAAACGTGTCGCGATGCAAAGCGGCGTTGATCAGAAAGACGAATAAGACGAGGAAAACAACGGCACGCGCAATCAACAAGCCAAACTGTTTGGTGCCTCGTTCAAATTCGCTCTCGGGCGCACGTTGTGCCAGACGTTCGGCGATTTTTCCGAAGGCAGTTGTTTGACCCGTTGCGGTGACTTGCGCGGTTGCGACGCCGCTAACGACAGATGTGCCGAGAAAGACTCTGTCGCGTGCTTCGGCGTCGGTTGGCTCGGCTGGCCTGTTCCCACTGGGCGTTGCTTCTTTTTCGACGGGCAGCGATTCGCCGGTTAAGGCTGCTTGTTGTACGTGCAGATCGCGCGCGTCGAGCAAGCGAGCATCTGCCGGAACCAGATCACCCGCTGTCAACCGCAGCAGGTCGCCCGGCACGAGGTCACGGCGCGGAAGCTCACACCACACACCGTCGCGCAGGACCGTTGCCGTCGGCGCGATTTCTTTGCGCAGTTGGTCTGCTGCTCGTTGTGAGCGCGAGGTCTGGAAGAAATTCACCGTCACGCTGAGCAACACCATAACCACGATGATGGTGGCATTAACGGTATCGCCTGCGGCGGCTGAAATGATGCTGGCAAGCAATAGGATGACGACCAACGGGTTGGCAAAAAAGCGCAGGAACTGCCTCAGCGCCCCGCTTTGCTCTTTGGCCACGGGGTCGTTAGGACCGTATGACCTGAGCCGCTGGCGCGCTTCTTCGCTGCTCAACCCGGTGTTTGTCGAGTTGGGCAGAACGCTTGTCGTAGATGCCGTCAATTTCTCTGTCATCGTTTTAACTCCATAAAAACGGCAAGCGATATGCCACGGCCAACGCGTTTGAATTGTTGCTATTTTCCGCACAAACAGCGGTGGGCGAGGAGAATTTACCAGCCGCCGAGCAAACTCCCGCAGGCAAGTGAGCAAAATCGCTACCACGAAAGGGACCGCAAGCGCGCATCTGGCAACGGGTAGTTAGACAGGCGCAATCCCTTTTGCCCAATGCGCTGTGCGC
>JAEUQO010000150.1 GCA_016789605.1 Acidobacteriota bacterium | reverse complement strand
AATTGCCTTTGCCGATGCGCCGATCCTGGACCGCAGCCGCCGTTTTGAAACCGGCTTTGAACGGTTATTCGACGATGGCAACGCATCTTTTGAAGCGTCGGCTTTCTATGATTTTGTTTCCGGCCACGGCGTTGGCGTGCTGGCGTTGCCGCTCGAGGCATCACCGGAAAACCAGGTCGCCTTTGAACAAGTTGCCAAACACGTGGCGGCGATGAATGGAGCGGCGCGCGGCCTGCGCTTTGCGCTCAACCGCCGCTTTAACGATCACGTCACGGGATCGCTGGGCTATAGCTTCGGGCGTGGCTCGCGCCTCAATTCGGCGGCGGCAAACGACCTGACGCCTGCGCAGTTGTTCCAAGGCGGATTTTTCCAGGTCGCGACGGCTAAATTGGATGTGGACTTTACGCAACAAACCGGCACGCGCGTTTCGACCGTGATTCGGTTGTCGCCGTCAGCAATCGTGTTTGCCATTGATCCTTTTGCCGGACGTATGAGCGTGTACGATCCGAACATCAACAT
This sequence comes from Acidobacteriota bacterium, assembly GCA_016789605.1. Classification (GTDB taxonomy): domain Bacteria; phylum Acidobacteriota; class Blastocatellia; order RBC074; family RBC074; genus RBC074. Next base: position 16,782 of record JAEUQO010000150.1, on the reverse strand, counting down.
TTACGTCACGCAAGAGCTGCCCAATTTTGGGTTGCCCGTGCGCTGGGAAGCTCTGGTTGATGTGCGCAACTTGCTGAACCAGGCAACCGGCGTGGATGACGGCACGATACAACTGGTCACGGCACGTTCGCGTCGCTCAGTGCGCGGCGGACTGGCATTTCGCTGGTAAAGCACAATCCGAATTCTCGGAATCGAGTTCAAGAAAATGGAGGCTTCTCCCGCAAGCCCACGCAAGACATCAAATTGCGTGTCAAACAACAAACGACTCGCTTCTGTATTTGCTTGACCATAAACGATTAAGACACGGTGCGAGAGTCGTCGTGTAGCCCGCAGACCAAAGCATTCAGATGGAATACTGATTGCTTCTTTGAGACACAGTTAGCAACGTTGACACCGCCCATGGCTCGCTCAGTTCTGGCACTAAATGGGAGAGATTTCTAAATTGTGACACCCCAAGCTGGTACAACCCGGGTTACCACACGCATTTTGCTGCTGCTGTTTGTCGCCGTATTGGTGATGGCAAGCGGCGCGTTCAATTTGCGTGACCGGTTGCAGCAAAAAGAGGTGTTAACCGATGGCGTGATCTGGAAAGACGACCCGCAATTGGGTGTCGTGGCTGACAAAGTAGCAGCCGATAGTCCGGGAGCACGTGCCGATATTCGGCGTGGAGACGTACTGATCGGCATCAGCACCAACGGCGCAGAACCGTTTGACGAAATCAGCGAAGCCCAACAAGTTCAGGTTTATTTTGATCATGCCAAAGACAAAACCCAATTCGGTGAAGCCGGGGCGCTTAGTTATTGGCTCGAACGTCGCAACGATATAGGCGACACCGCATTGCGTCAGGGCATCGCAGACGTAGAACTGCAACCTCGCGCCACGCATCAATGGCGCGGGTTGTATCTGGCGCTGGTTGGTCTGGTCTATCTGGGCATTGGCATCTACTTCCTGCTCAAACAAGGGCGCGCGCCTTATGCCACGCACTTTTTCCTGCTGTGCCTGCTTGCCTTCATCGTCCATTTCTTCAGCCCAACCGAAGAAATGCGTACTCAGTTCGACAAAGCAGTTGATTTTGCCGACGCCGTGGCGGTGATTTTGCTGGCCCCGCTGTTTGTGCATTTTGCAGCGATTTATCCGGCGCGCTATCACTTCTTTATGCGCCGTCGCTGGTTGATGGCGGCGTTGTATACGCCAGCGGCGCTTCTGATCCTGGCAGAAATCTGGGTGCGGTTTGCCCGTCTACGCGAACTGCTTCCCTTTTCGCCCGTCAATACGCGCACCAATCTTTCCCGCATAGAAACGGTTCTCTTTGCACTCGCCCTGTTAGCCAGTGCAGCCTTGCTGGTGCGCTCTTTCCGGCAAGCCCGCTCCATCGTCGTTCGCCAGCAACTGAAATGGGTGATGTGGGGCATGAGCATTGCGGGATTGGCCTTTATCACCTTTTACGTTCCGTCCTATCTCACCACGCCTGAAGTCTCGTCGCTGCTGCAAATTGTCGCCGTTGGACCGCTCGTGCTGATCCCGTTGACGCTGGGTTATTCAGTGGTTCGCTATCGGCTAAGCGACGTTGACGTCGTGATGCGCCGTTCTTTTGCGTACATCATTGCGACGCTTTCGGTCGCGGCTTTGTTTGGCACGGTGATGGCGGCCAGTTACGAATTTATGCGGCAGCAACTGGGGGCAGAAGTCACCGTCCTGATCGCTGCAATTTCGATGTCGGTGATCGCGATGCTTTTTGCGCCCGTCAAGAACTGGGTGCAAGAGCGGATTGACCGTATCTTCTACGGCGAAAAATACGATTACCGCGTCACGCTGGGCGATTTTGGCCGCACACTTTCTTCCACCACGGAACTCGATCCGCTGCTTGACAGCCTGATGCGGCGCTTGAAAGAAGTTCTCTCGCTGGAACGGTTGGCGATTTTTATCGAAGACCGCAGTACGCCTTCCGGTTATAAAGTGGCGCGTTGCGAAGGCGTCGAAGAACAAGTCACTCCGCCGACCGATTTCTTGCAATTGGTGCGCGCGCATAGCGACAACACAGGCATCGTTCGTTTAGAGAACCTGGAAGAAGAGGACGAACGCGAATTAGCGGCAGGGGCATCGCGCCGTATTTTTAGTTATTTTGTGCCCTGCGCAGCGCGTTCGCGTGTCGTCGCCGTGTTGGCTTTGGGGCGCACCACCGACGGCGCGCTGCTCTCGTCTGAAGACACCAACCTGCTGCGCGCGATTTCTGGTTACGTCGCGGTCGCCATCGAAAACGCCCTGCTGCTCGAAGAACAGGCGCAACGCGCACAGGAACTGGCACGCCTGAAAGAGTTCAACGAAAACATCATCGAATCTATCAACGTCGGTGTGATGGTGATCAACCTGCACGGCCGCATCACCAACTGGAACGGCGCGCTGGAAGAGATTTACGGGTTGCGCCGCGAAGACGCCATCGGTCACCGCATCATCGAGGTATTTCAGTCAGAGATGCTACGCGGATTACGCGAAATGATGGCGCGCAGCGAACAAATGGCCGAAACCTGGCGCGCAGGCGAACCGATCAACGTTTACAAATTCCGGGCGCGCGCGGCGGACGGGCGCGAACTGACCCTGAATTTGTCGCTGGCCCCGTTACAAAGCAAAACCGCTGAAATCGAAGGCACATTGATCGCCATCGAAGACGTCACCGAGCGCATTCACCTGGAAGAACAGTTGCAGCAAAACGACAAACTGTCTTCCATCGGTTTGCTGGCGGCGGGCGTCGCGCACGAAGTCAACACGCCGTTGGCCGGCATCTCGTCATATTCCCAGATGCTGATGCAGCAAATTCCCGAAACCGATCCGCGCCATCAATTGCTGCAAAAGATTCATCGTCAGACGTCGCGCGCGTCTTCCATTGTCAACAATCTGCTCAATTTTTCGCGCGTCAGCGATGCGCGACTGGCGCCGGTGGATTTGAACCGCGTGCTTGATGACACGATCCAATTGCTCGAAGCGCAATTGCGCAATACCGAAATCGAAGTCGTACGCGCCTATGCCGACGCGCTGCCGCTGGCCGCCGGAAATGCCGCCAAGCTGCAACAGGTCTTTATGAACCTGATCCTGAACGCCCGCGACGCCATGCCGGGCGGCGGCAAACTGGAAATTACGACCGCGACCGCGACCGACTTTGAAGCCTTGCGTATCAGCTTCCGCGATACGGGCAGCGGCATTGCCCCGGAACATCTGGCCAAAATTTACGACCCCTTCTTCACCACCAAACAAATCGGCAAAGGCACAGGGCTAGGACTTGCTGTCAGCTATGGCATTGTGCGCGACCACGGCGGCGATATTGTCGTCGAAAGCAAACTCGGCGAAGGCACGACGTTCCACATTTCCCTGCCGTTAGCCGCCGCACGTCAGCAGCTCGCCACGGCCAGCGATTAACGCCCCTCTCTTTGCGCGCCCCAGACAAACGACATTGCTCACAGATTCACCTGGGTGAATTCTTCCCAGAGTTCATCGTCGGTTCACGTTTTATTTTGTAGCGTGGTGCACGCACGCCCCGGATTCCCTATCCCGCAATAGAACTCATCAAATTATTCGTCAGGGTAGTCGTCAGGAGGATCGCTTGAAACACAAAACACGCCGCTTCTGGTTTTGGACCTGGACGCTTTCGCTTGCCGTGCTGGCGTTTGTCTGGGCAAGTCAATGGCACGTCGCGCCACACGCCGCATCGGCAGAGCCGTTTCGCTTTCTTGCGTTTGGCGATATGGGAACCGGCGATAGCAATCAATACGCGTTGGCCAAACGTATGGCGCTTTATCACGACGAACATCCGTTCGACACCGTGCTGATGCTCGGCGATAACATTTACCCGGACGGGAATCCGGCGCATTTGCCCGCCAAGTTTGAAAAACCCTATGCCGAACTGTTGCGGCGCGGCGTGCTCTTTTACGCAGTGCTGGGCAATCACGATGTCAGACGCGGACGCGAAGCCCAAATCAACTATCCGCTGTTTAACATGGGCGGGCACGCGTATCGCACCTTTACCAAAGGCGATGGTCTGGTTGAATTTTTTGCCTTGGATTCGACCGACTTTGACGCCGCGCAGCAAACCTGGCTGACAAGCGCATTAGCAGCGTCACAAGCGCGCTGGAAAATCGCCTACTTCCATCACCCGCTTTATTCTTCCGCCAGAACGCACGGTTCTGACACCAACTTGCGCGCCAAACTCGAGCCGCTCTTTGTGCGTTACGGCGTGGCGGCAGTGTTTGCCGGTCACGATCACGTGTATGAACGCACCAAGCCGCAACAGGGCATCCAGCATTTTGTGGCGGGCGCGGCCAGCGGCAAATTACGGCGCGGCAACCTCGATCGCAAAACGCCGTTTTTTGCCACCGGCAATGACGAAACCAACAGCTTCATGGCGGTTGAAGTGACGCGCGATCAGGTGATGTTTGCGGCGATTGACACCGACGGCAACCTCCTCGACAGCGGAACGATCTTGCCCGTGGCCAACAATGCGTTGCCGCCGCTGGCCGCCAAAATTCAGTTGCCGCCAGAACTGCAAAAACGCAGCGACGCCGCACCTGCCTCTGCTGTCAGCGACGCGACCGAGCAACCTCGGTCGCGTCGCGATATGCCTTCGATCATTCCGCCGATCAGCGCCGAGCAGGCGCGCGAAATCGCGTTGCGACGCGTGCCGGGCACGATTGAAAAAAGTCGGCTGCGCCGCAAAGATGATCAACTCGTGTATGACATTGATGTGCGCACACAACGCGGCACAACTGAAATCCGCATCAGTGCGACTGACGGCCAGATCGTCCGCGTCAAATGAATTGCCGGTCGGCAATTCATCAGACCGTTTTTCTGGCAGTTCACCGCTTCGATCCGCAACTTCTTCTTGACGCCTGTGTCGTCTCTGCGCTTCGAGAAGACCAACAAGCTTTGGAAGCGAGGCTATGAAACGAATTCTCTGTCTGGCGTTTGGCGTGTGGTTGTTTTTGGGTAGTGCGGCCTTGGCGCAAGAGCGCATCGAACAATGGAAAGGCAAAACCGTGCTGGTTTTTACGCCGCACCCGGATGATGACGTCTTTGGGTGCGGCGGCACGCTGTCGCTGCTGGCCAAAAACGGCAACAAGATCATCGTCGCCATTTATACCAACGACAACAAAGGCTCCTATGACCTGGAAATGACCAGCGAACGGCTGGCGCGCATTCGCAAAGCCGAACAGGAAGCGGCCATGGCCGTGATCGGCATCCCCAAGGAAAACATCATTTGGCTGGGTTATGACGATGGCGAACTGGAATACGCTGAACCGAAAGCATTGTGCGGACAGGCGACCAAGCTGATTCGCCAATACCGCCCGGATGTCGTTTTCAGCGTTGATCCGGGCGAATGGTACGAACGCTGGCACAAGAGCGATCATCGGATGGCGGGATTCAACACGGCGGATGCCATTCGCGCGGCAGAGTTTCACCTTTACTACCCCGAACATTTATTGGTGGACGGACTGAAACCTTACAAAGTGCCGCTGATGATGTTTTATTACGCCGCCACGGAAGCCAATTATTGGGTGGATATCAGCAGCGTGGTGGATCAGAAAATCAACGCCATCACCAAACACGTCAGCCAGTTTGAACCTTCGATCAACAAATACCGCCCGGATTGGGACGCGAAAGATTTGGAAAAGCTGGTGGAATATCTGAAAGGCCGTGGAACCAAAAAAGACGGCAAGATTGTCGAAGCCTTTCGCCGCGCAACGGGCTTCAATCCGCAGTAACACGGAATGGTGTTGGGTCAATTGAAATCCACGTCTTCATAGATTTCGCGTAGCGGCAGCGAACAACCAAGAGAAGTCAAATTGATAGCCGAGGCCAAATCGCCAACATCCTGTCGTAACCATTGCCCATCAGGTTGCCGTACGTATTGCGTCACGTGTGGCGCATCTTGGGAAATGATCAGATATTCCTGCAATGACGCTAGCGCCTGATAGGCTTCGCGTTTTTCCTTGCGGTCAAGATGCGCCGTGCCAGGAGATAACACCTCAACCACCAGAAGCGGGTTAACCAGCACATCAAAGCCCTCGACTTTGTCGAAAACGGGTTTGCCACAAACAACGCTCGCATCAGGATAACGATAAGGCGGCAGTAAGGGCGTCTTGATTTGCATTTCGCCAGTGTAGGCACGGCACCCCGTTGCTTCCAACTTCTGGCTCAATCTGAAATGCACATTGCTGCAAATGGTTGCATGCTCGCGACTACCACCGCTCATACAAAGCACGTTGCCATCCCAATACTCGTACCGGGCTTCGCCAGCCTGCTCAAGGGCAAAATATTCTTCCAAGCGATAATACGGACGCGGTAAATCCCTGAGACTCGCAGCCATCTGTTTGCCTCCATGATGAAAAGGGTGTGACCAGAGCTTCGGCAAAAGTCTATCACACCCTGAATCCAGCCTCTCCAGCAACAACTATTGCCCCGAAGCGCTAAACGTCGGCGCCATCTCTTTGGCGCGTTTCATTTCCGGCAGATCGGCGTCGGCTTTGGCCCAGGCTTTGATGAATTTGGCGTAGCTGTCGCGCGCTTCGGCATCTTTGCCAAGCGCCTGTTGCGCCTGCATCAATCCGAAATAGGCGCGTCCGCTGCCCGGATCGCGTTCGAGCGCGGCGCGGAAAAACGCCTCGGCGTCCTGCCAGCGCTTCAGTTCCAGACAAAGCTTGCCCGCGACTTCTTCCATCGGCTGGGGATAAATCGGCGGTTCGGAATAGCCCAGCTTGATCTCTTCTTCGATGCCGTCTTTCAGTTTGGCAATGGCTTCGTCGGCTTTGCCGTCACGCGCCAACAAACGCGCCTGAATTTCAAACGGCGCAACGGCCAACGCGCGCAGTTGCTGGCGCTGACGTCCCGCCTGAGGAATATCCTTGGCTTTGCCAAATTTCTCTTTCAGCCAGGCGTGTTCGCGTTCCAGCAGGTCGAGTTGCGCGCGCGCGGCGGCAACCTCGCCTTTGCTCAATTGCGCCAGCGCGGTCGCGTAATACCGCCAGGCTTTGAAAACTTCGTACGCGCCCTCTTGCGGCAACGAATTGCCGTCGAGAATTTCATTCCACTTTTCAAATCGCACCAAGGTGCGCAACCGCGCCAAACGGGCTTCTAAACCGGTGCGCGATTTTTCTTCGCCGGGCTGATTGCCCGCGTCCATAATTTCCTGACTGGCGCGCAAACTATCGCGATACCGACCCTGGTAGTTGTAAACCATCGTCAGGAAATGCACGTTGTGGCCATACGGCCCGGCGGCATTGTCGGTCTTTTCTTTGTTGTCGCGGATGTAAGCTCGATCAACGGCGGCAGAACCTTCGAATGCCTTGGCGGCGTCTTCCCAACGATCAACGTGAACGTATGTGTGACCGGGCATATGCACGGCGTGGCCGACTTTGGGGGCCAGCGAACCGTAAACGTCAGCCGACGGCACACCGTCAATTGCGCGTTTGCCTGATTCGGTCGCGTGAATCATGTAATGGTGCGCTGCCAGATGCTGCGGCGCTTTGGCCAACACCAATTGCAAGAGCGCGATGGATTCGACCGTGCCGGGACGCGGCGCGCCGTCGCGTTCATAGCCGGACATCAGCGCCAGCGCGAGAAACAGTTTGGCTTCGAGATCGTCGGGATAAAACGCCACAATTTTGCGCATGGCTTGTTGGTAGGTGTCGGTAGCACCGAGAAAGCCGTTGTTTTGCACGGTGGCGCGTTCGCCTTTGTAACGAGCTTCGACCGCTTCCAGATACAACCGTTCGCGGTTGCTGACTTTGGCGACCAGTTCCTTGCCACGTTTGATGGCTTCATCGCGGCGCTGTTCGTTGACGGCGGCCATGGCGATGCCCCATTGCGCCATGGCGCATTCGGGATCGAGTTGCGCGACGCGTTCAAACGAGCGGTCGGCTTCGTAAAACCAGAATGAATGCAACAAGGCCAATCCCTGATCAAAAAACTTCTGCGCTTCGGCGGATTTGGTCGTGACCGGCATATGCACCTGGCCATAACCTTCCAGCAACTGGGCAGGTTTGGTCGCCGCCTTGGTCGCGCTGGGCGTGTGACAAACAACTGTGTTGTCCTGCGGTTTGGTTTGCGTTTGGGCAGATGCTTGTCCAAGCAAAAGCCCAAAAACTATGGCCAACGAAAGTCCACAAACTTGCCAACAGCGCCAACAGAGAATAATGCGCAGCTTCATACGGTTCCTCCGGCTAAAGGCTTTGACGATGTGGGTTCGCCCCTGATCTCTCTGTAAGAAAAGACGTTAGGTCACCAAAGAGTGAGTGGGCGAGCGCCAAACGGAAACTCACGTTTTGATTTTGGTGCGCGGGTTCTCCCGCCACCCGGAAAAACGAAATATGGCGTAATGCAGCGAGCAAGATAAGACGATCTGTCGCAAAAAGACACCTTGGGGCAGAATTTTGCCAGACAAATCTTCGGCTCCGATAAATTTTCTGGCAGTTCGGAAAAACTTCCGCGCAAATTGTTAATCGCACCCAGCCAAGGACGTTTATGTCAGTGGAAGACGACGCAAACGACGACAAGGAGGTCAATGTGGCACTGAACGCTACGCATTTGAAGGTGATTCCCGGCTCAGCGCCTGCCGCGCGCGGCAATCCCGCGTCGGCACAAGAGCTGGAAAGCCTCTTCCGCGAGCATCACGACCGCGTATTCCGCACCGCATATCGGATTACCGGCAGCGTCGTGGACGCGGAAGATGTATTGCAAACAGTTTTTTTACGGCTCTCGCGCCGCTCGGACATCAACTTGGAACCGAACCCGGCCAGTTATTTGCACCGCGCCGCCATCAACGCCTCGCTGGATTTGTTGCGCCAGCGCGTGCGCACCGATTCGGTGCCGCTCGATGACGTTGCACCGTTGCTGACGGCCAATTCGGGCAGCCCTGAATCCCAGCACAAAGGCCGCGAATTGCGCGGCGTCATTCGGCAAGCGCTCGGCAAATTGAGTGAAAAATCCGCCGAAATGTTCGCGCTGAAATATTTCGAGGGCTATGACAATCAGGAAATCGCCGCGCGTATGGGCACATCGGCCATGGTCGTCGGCGTCTTGTTGCACCGCGCACGCACTCGGGTCAAAAAGGACCTGGGGGATTTTTTGGAGGGGGGTAAGTTCTAATCATGAAATACACAGACAGAGAGTTGAATACGATGTTAGATGACACAACGGCAGAAATTCGCAGCGAGAAGCTGGATGCCGCCGTGGTCGGGGGCGCCGCGCAACGCGTTTGGACACGTTTGGCCGGTGAACAAGCCGCCGCTGAAACCGGCATTACGCCGGTGGATCAGATTCGCAGTTGCGCTGATTTTCAGAGTTTGATTCCCGCCTATTTGCAGGGTTCGCTTTCCAGCGCGCGCACAATGCTGCTGGAAGATCACACCCGCGAATGCGTTCCCTGTCGCAAGGCGTTGAAAGACGCGCGTTACGGCAACCAATCTCCCCAACAACTGGAATCGCAAAAGGCCAAAGCCGCCGCCGCCAGCTATCGCATGACGGTTGTGCGCTGGGCGATTGCGGCGATGCTGGTTGTCGGCGTGGGCGTGTTTGCCTGGCCGTATGTGCAGCGCTTTACCAATTCAGTCAGCACACTGAGCACCATCGTCGAAGCCAGCGGCAACGTTTACAAGGTTGCCGACAGCCGCACGCAAACCGTGAAGCTGGGCGATCAAATTCTGCGCGGTGAGCATGTGCGCACGGCCAAGAACGCGGGCGCGGTCGTCAAACTGGCTGATGGCTCGTTGATCGAAATGCGCGAACGGTCGGAGTTTTCCGTCACCGACAACGGCGCAGGCACCACCATTAACCTGGAACGCGGACAAGTCATCGTGCAAGCCGCCAAACAGCGCGAACGCAAGTTGTTTGTCGCCACGGGCGATTCGCTGGTGTCGGTCACGGGCACGATCTTTTCCGTCAACAGCGGCACCAAAGGCGCACGCGTTTCTGTGATCGAAGGCGAAGTCCACGTGGGCCATTCCGGCCAGGACAACGTATTGCACGCCGGTCAGCAAATCAGCACGCACGAAAGCGTTGATCGCATCCCCGTGCGCGAAGAAATCGCCTGGAGCCGCGACGCCAATCGTTACGTCAAGATGCTGGACGAAGTGCGTGCGCAAATTGACCAGCAAGTGGCCATGCCCGGCAATCGCTATTCGACGCGTTTGCTCGATCTGGCGCCGGAAAACACGGTCATTTACGTCGCGCTGCCCAACATCAGCGAAACCCTGGCCAAAGCCAACGACATCCTGCAACAGAACTTGCAGCAGAATCCCGAGTTGCGTGAATGGTGGGCCAATGAACAAAGCAAAACCAAAGGTCGCAAAGGGCTGGACGATACCATCAACCTGGTGCGCGAATTTGGCGGCTACCTGGGCGATGAAATCGTGTTGGCCGTCACGGCGGGCGCAAACGGACAACCGGAAGAACCTGTCATTCTGGCTGAGCTGAAAGACGGCGCTGCGTTCCGCAGCTTCCTCGAAGGCCAGCTCGCCAAATTCGACGCGGAAAAGAAACATCTGCGCATTGTGGATAATCCGGCGGCGGTGAATGCGGGCGGCAAAGACGAATTCTACATTTCGATTACGCAAGACCTGCTCGTCGCGTCGCCGAAACTGGATTCGTTCAAACGCGCGACGGGTCGTGCCCAAGCACCTAACGCCAAAGCCTTTGCGGCGACGCCGTTTTATAACCAGATCGCCGGGCTCTATCGCGATGGCGCAGGCCTGTTGATTGCCGCCGATCTGGAAAAGATGGTGATGCAATCGCTCAAGGCGGACAAAGACTCGGTTGCGGTGCAACAGCTTGGCCTGACCGATCTGCGCTACTTCATCGTCGAGATGAAGGAAAAAGACGGCAAGCCGTATAACCGTGCGGTGGTCAATTTCAAAGAAAACCAACACGGTGTGACGTCGTGGCTGGCGCAACCGGGGCCGATGGGCGCGTTGGAATTCATCTCGCCTGACGCCAATGTCGTGGCCGCTTTCGTGGTCAAAGAACCGACGGCGTTGGTGGACGATTTGCTCAACACGCTGAAAGCCACTGATCCGCACGCCTGGGAGCAGTTGCAACAATTCCAGCAGGAACAAGGCATTGATTTGCGGCGCGATATCGCCACTCCGCTCGGCGGCGAATACGCCTTCGCCGTGGACGGGCCGGTGTTGCCGATTCCGTCGTGGAAGGCCGTGTTTGAAGTGGATGACCCGCAACACTTGCAGGAAACGCTCGAACGCACGATCAGCAAACTGAACGAAGCGCTGACCCGCGAAGGCAAAAAAGGTTTTGCCTGGACGCGCACCGACAGCAACGGCCGCACCTTCTACACGCTGAAATCTCTCGATCTCGGCCTTGTCGAAGCGACCTATGCTTACGCTTATGGTTATCTGATCGCCGCGCCCAGCCGCGCGCTGGTCGAAAACGCGATCAAATACAAAGAGTCGGGCTTCTCGCTGGTGCAATCGGCGAAGTTCAAAGCCACCTTGCCTGAAGACAAGCAAGCGAACTTCTCGGCGATGGTTTATCAAAACGTCAGCTCGCTGACGGGACCGATGGCCAAGATCGTGCGCAACAGCGGCGCGCCGAAAGAAGCACGCGAGATGATGCAAGGCGTGTTGGGCAAGAAAGCGGGTTTGGCTTATGTCTACGCCTTGCCTGATCGGATGGTGCTTTCGGTCAACACCGAAGACGGCGCGCTCAGCTTGAGCCCCGCCGATTTGCTTGGCCTGCCGGGCTCGTCCGGTGTGGGTCACATCCTGAAGCAAGCAACGCGGTAAGGTGCGCGTCCCCCATACGCGTTCCCATAACTCACGGAGCCGCTGAATCGGCGCAGATCACTTGCGCCGGTTGAGCGGCTCCGTGTTTTTATTTTCAGCGCGAAAAATCCCCGAAAACCCTAGCAAAATCACGCCAATCGGTTGAAACTTCGTCCAACCGGTTGGCGTAACCGTTTTTGCTTTTCGGGCAATTTGCTCAACCGCGCAAGAGCGCTGAGACATCCTTCAGGAGGCAATCAAGATGAATAAGAAAGCGACCTTGGTTTTGCTCGCGTTTGTGGTCGCAGGCACGTTGTTGTCGTTTGGCGCGTGTCGCAAAAACAGAAACAACGCAAGTTCCAACGCCGAGCAGCAACCGATGGATTCCATCGCTGTCAGCGACGCGAAAAGCGCCGGCAAAGCTGCGGATGGCGCAGAAACAAACTCCGTGGTGGATGAAGGCGGCGAAGGCGTGGATTATGCCGAACGCGAAGAAATTCGTCGTAACTACACGCTCAAATCTGGCGCAGAGGTCAACATCTACAACATCAATGGCCGCGTCACCGTCGAAACCGCCGACATTGATCACGCCGAAGTCCTGATCGTGCGCTCTGCCAAAAAACGCGAAGAACTGAAATTTCGCCGCCTGAACATCGAACACAACCCTGACGGGTTGACCATTCGCGTGGAAAACGACCGTCGCAGTCTGTTCTCTGCCCTGGGAGCCAGCCCCGAAGGCCGTCAACGCGTGCACGTCAAATTGCCGCGCGAAGTGCAATTGAACGTGCGCGGGGCCAACGGCGATACGACCATCGGCGAAATCGGCGGCGCGGTCGAACTCAGCGGTTTGAATGGCACGACCAAAGTCGCTCTCGCCACCGGCGGCCTTGAAATGCATGGCATGAATGGCAACATCGAAGCCACCATCACCAAACTGGGCAAACGCGGCGTTGATATCAGCGGCATCAACGGCAACGTTGATTTGTATTTTGCCGACGAAGTAAACGCCGAAGTCGAAGTGCGCGGCATCAATGGTGAAGTCACGCAAGCGCTGCCGAATTTTGCCGCACAGGGCGAACAACGGCGCGGCCGTTTGGAAGGCCGTCTGGGTGCTGGCGGCCCACACATCGAAGCCCACGGCATCAATGGCAACGTCACCTTGAAAAAAGTGGACAAACCCGGCAGCACCACCGCAAAAGCCAAAACCAAATAACGATCACGCTTGAAAGGCGTTGCGCAATGGGAATCGAACTCGAACTCGCGTTGCTGTTCGTGGCGCAAACGATCGGCACTGGCATCTTCGCGGCGTTTGAAGTCGAAACGCCCGCTTGGCGCAAAATCACCAAATGGCTGATGATGGCGGCCATCACACTGGGGCTTTATCGTGTCGTTGGTCACTGGTCATTGGTCTTCCCGCTGTTCTTTTTGCTCGTCGGCATCAGCTTTCACCTCTTTTGGTGCCGCAAACACGGCATTGACCCGCTGCGTGCAACACCGCGCCGCAAATATTACGAACTGCGTGGCTGGCCCTGGCACGATTGAGCCACCGCAACGAATCTGAAAACAACATGAACCCAGTTATCGAACTCGACCAATTGCGTATCGAATTCGGCAAACGGCGTATTCTGCACGACATCACAGGAACGTTGCGCGGACGCTGCATTGGCTTGCTTGGCCCCAACGGCGCAGGCAAAACCACGCTGATTCATACGCTGCTCGGCTTTCATCCGCCGACCTCTGGCACGGCGCGCATTTTCGGGCGCGACATTCGCACCGAAGCCAAAGCAGTGCGCACCTTGATCGGTTACATGCCCGAACGCGATTCGTTCATCGCCAATTTAACCTGTGTGCATTTTGTGCGGCTGATGGCGGAACTGTCCGGTTTGCCGCCGGAAGCGGCGCTGGAACGCGCGCACGAAGCGCTGTTTTATGTCGGTTTGGGCGAAGCCCGCTACCGCAAACTCGGCACCTATTCGCTGGGCATGAAACAACTGGCGAAGCTGGCGCAAGCCATCGTGCACGGGCCGCGCCTGATCTTTCTCGACGAACCGACCAACGGATTGGACCCGCCCGCGCGCAAACGCATGCTCGAATTGATTCGCGAAATTCGCGATTCGGGCGATGCGCACATCGTGTTGTCTTCGCATTTGTTGCGCGACGTCGAAGAGTGCTGTGACGAAATTCTGATCCTCAAAGACGGACACATCGCAGCCAATTGCGACCTCGAAGCTGAGCGCCGCGCCAATCGCAAATTCATCGAGCTGGAAACGCGCAACGCCACGCCGGCATTTACCAGCGCGATCGGTTCGCTGGGGTGCGATTACGCAATGACAGGCGAACAACGCATGAAACTGGTCTTGCAAGAAGGCTTGGAAGTACGCGACCTGTACCAACTGGCCGCCGCCAACAACGTGCAAATCCGCCGCTTGAATTTCAAACGCGATTCGCTCGAAGACATCTTCCTCAAAGCGATGGAATAACCCCTGGGAGCGCCGCATGGCTGTTTACGAACATCATTACAAACCATACGAAGGTCAGCTTACGCCTACCTGGTCGCGCTTCCTGGTGCTGCCTCGGTATGCCTATCAGGATTTGCTGAAGTACAAATTTTTCATCGGCTTCCTGGTGGCGTGTTATATCTGCCCGCTGATTTACACGGTGCTGATTTACCTGCACCACAACGCCTCTGCCTTGCAGTTGATGGATTTGAACCCGCGCGATCTGGTGCCGATCAACGGCATGTTTTTCAGCATCTTCACCGGCATTCAAACCACCCTGGCCTTTATCTTCACGGTCGTCATCGGACCGGTGTTGATTTCGCGCGACCTGGCCAATAACGCGTTGCCGCTGTATCTCTGCCGTCCGTTTTCGCGGCTGGAATACATCATCGGCAAAATGTCCGTGTTGTTGATCCTGCTTTCGCTGATCACCTGGGTGCCGGGGCTGCTGCTGTTTTTCTTCCAGAGTTTTTTGGAAGGCGGTTCGTGGCTGGTGGATAACTGGTGGATTGGGCGCGCAATCTTTTTGATTTGCGTGGCCTGGATCATCACACTGGCAATGCTGGCGATGGCGTTTTCGGCCTGGATCAAATGGCGCACGGCGGCCAGCGCTGCGCTCTTTGCCATTTTCATCATTCCCACGCCGATAGGGTTTGCGATTCAGGGCATCCTCGGCACGACCAAAGGGCATTTGCTGAATCTGAGCGTGGCGTTGAGCGTGCTCAACATTGATCTGTTCCGACTCGACCCGGACGACAAACTCTTTTCGACCGGCGAAGCCTGGATCGTATTTTTCGGCTACGCCGCGTTGTGCCTGTTTATGCTTTCGCGCAAAGTGCGCGCTTACGAGGTGGTGTCTTGATGGAAGCCCAAATCGCTGAAGTGCAAACGCCGCTGCCGCAATGGCCGACTGAACGGCCAGCGCCGACCGCTGATCAGTTGATCGTCTTTGAAGACGTCTCAAAATTCTATGGCGAAATTCTGGGTGTCAATCGCATCAATTTGACGATTGCGCCGGGCATCACCTCGCTGGTCGGCCCTAACGGCTCCGGCAAAACCACGCTGATGAATCTGATGACCGGTTTGATTCAACCCACCCGCGGACGCATCAGCATTCTGGGCATCTCGCCCGACAATCCGCAGGCGCTGTTTCGCAAACTGGGATATTGCAGCCAGTTCGATTCGTTCCCGCGCGGCATGACCGGCTACGAATTCGTCAAATCGTTTCTGTCTGTGCACGGCTTTTCGGCCAAACAAGCCGAAGAAAAAACCTGGCGCGCAATCGAGCGCGTCAATCTGGTCGAAGCCGCCCATCGCAAAGTCGCCGGTTATAGCAAAGGCATGCGGCAACGCATCCGGCTGGCGCAATCCATCGCGCACGAACCGGCGGCGATGATTCTCGACGAACCGCTCAACGGTTTGGACCCGATGGCGCGCGCCGAAACGATACGGCTGTTTCGCCAATTGGCGCAGGAAGGATTGCACCTGATCGTTTCCAGTCACATCTTGCACGAACTCGACAAGATGTCTGACCGCGTTGTGTTGATCAACAACGGCTACATTCTGGCCGAAGGCGGCGTCAGCGGCGTGCGCGAAGAAAAGCTGGAAGAACATCCGATGCAAATCATGATTCGTTGCGACCGACCACAGGAACTGGCCGCACGGTTGTTCACCAGCGATTCCGTCGTCGAAGCGCAATTGCATCCTGACCGGCATGGTCTGTTTGTCAAAACGCGCAATGCCGATGCGTTCTATCTGCTGCTGAATCGGGTTGTGCTCGACAGCGGCTTGCAGATCGAAACCGTCGCGCCCGTGGACGATGATTTGAACGCCGTCTATCACTATCTAATCGGCGCGAGCGGAGGAGGACAAGCATGAGCACTCTGGTAGAAACAACTCCGGCCAGCAACGCGGCGCAAAAAGCCGACTGGTCGCTTTGGCTGCGACAGGTGCGCGCCATTTTGCGCATCGAAGTCAGCAAAAATTTCTGGGGCAAACGCGCCTTGCTGATTTACCTGCTGGCGCTGGTTCCCGCGCTGTTGATGTTTTTGATGGCGGTCGTGGATCCCAACGGCGCAGAAGACATTCAAATCGGTTGGGGCCGCGCGCAAGAAGCGTTTGGCAACATTTACGAAGCGCTGATCCTGCGCACCATCGTCTTTTTTGGCTGCGCCTGGATTTTCATGAATCTGTTTCGTGGCGAAGTTGTGGATAAAAGCTTGCACTATTACTTTTTGTGCCCGTTGCGGCGCGAAGTTCTGGTTGCGGGCAAATACACTTCCGGCTTGGTGGCGTCTGCGGTGCTGTTTTCGCTTTCGACAGCCGCGTCGCTGTTCTTTCTCTATTATTCGCGTGGCTATCCGGCCAACGTGAATTACCTGTTTGATGGGCCGGGGTTGTCACAGTGTTTGACCTATATCGGCATCACGGTGCTGGCCTGCATCGGCTATGGCGCAGTGTTTATGGTCATCGGTTTGTTTTTCCGCAATCCGATCATTCCGGCGCTGGCCGTCTATGGCTGGGAA
>JAEUQO010000466.1 GCA_016789605.1 Acidobacteriota bacterium | reverse complement strand
AACATTACCCAGGCTGGGTTATCGCCTGGTGGCCGAAGTGCGCGAAGTGGCTGAAGAGGAAATAGCCCCAGTCATTACGCCTTGGACGGCAATGAGTGAGCAAGTCTCGCTACCGGAAGAGACAATAGAACCACACGCGTCTGCGACAGAATCTGAATCAGTCAGTTCGCCGGCGACAACAGCTCTGGAATCAGCGCCACTCAATAACCGCGACCTATTCCCCGCCTCGCTTGCGCCATCACCTCTGCCGCCCAGAACCGCCGAGCTATTTATGCCAGCGACACCAAAACGATCGTTGCCCCGCACCTGGCTCTTTCGCTTTAGCAGTGCGACGATCATCATCATTTTGTTGTTGGTTACGGGAGTTGTACTTTCTCGTCAGCAACAGACAACTGTTGAGGTGTATTCATTGGCGGTGTTGCCCTTTACCCTGTTGGACACACAGACTGAAGATCGCGCCCTCAGCGTCGGGTTGGCGGATGCCTTGATCACCAAACTGGCGGAACAGAAAAAAGTCCAGATACGTCCCACAACTGCCATCCTGCCCTATGAAAATAGCAAGGTTGATGCGCTGGTTGCAGGACGCGAATTGGATGTGAATGCGGTGTTGACGGGCAATGTTCACCGCCAGAGCGGGCGAGTACGCGTGACCGTGCAACTGCTGCGCGTTGCGGATGGACATCCGCTTTGGGTGGAAGTCTTCGACGAAGCGGAAACGCGTATCTTCGAGCTGGAAGATCGGCTGGCGGAACACGTGGGCAGAGCGTTACCTCCGCCCACAAAATAAACGGCGACGCTGGGCGCTATTCTTTATCGCCCCAACTTCGCCACATATACCAGGACGCGACAGACGCATACGGCCGCCAACCGTTTGCCTGTGCGATCTGCTCAATCTCTTCGGCGTTGGGCAGATGATCAAAGCCATAGACTTTTTCGACGCCACGACGAATGCCTAAATCCCCGACCGGCAACACGTCCAGACGTCCTAGCGAAAACATCAAAAACATGTGCACGGTCCAAACACCGATGCCTTTGACCTGGGTCAGCATCGCGATGATTTCATCATCGCTGAGCCAGGCCAGCCGGTTGAATTTCAGCGTGCCGTCATTGGTCTTGGCCGCCAGGTCCTTGATGAAGCTGACCTTGGAATTGGAAATGCCCGTACCGCGCAAGGTTTCGTCAGGCATGGCCAAAATCTGTTCCGGTTTGATCACGCGCGCTGGCGCAAACAAGGCTTTGAACCGTTGGTGAATGGTGTCGGCAGCCTTGGTCGAGAGCTGTTGCGAAATGATCGAACCGACCATCGTTTCAAAATAGCGCGTGTGCGGTTTGAACAAACACGGGCCGTGTTTTTTGATCAAAGCGCGCAAGGCCGGATCGCGCCGCGACAAATGACGTTCAGCGGCGCGTAACGAATCCTGATAAAGCTGTTGTTTTTCGGCAGCGTTGGGCATACGGCAATGAGAGAGAAAGTTTGCGGCGAAGCGGCGACCGACAGTCGCGCGTTAGCTATATTTCAGCCACTTCACCAATTCCGGTAGCGTGGGGCGTTTGCCATACATCAACACACCAACGCGGTAAATTTTGGCGGCCACCCACACCGCCGCGATGATCGTACCAATCATCAACACAATCGAAAGCGCGATTTGCCACCAGGGCGGCGGATCAATGCCAATGCGCAAAAACATCAACACCGGACTAAAGAATGGAATCAGTGAAACGATCGTGGAAGCAGTGCTGTTTGGATCGCGAATGACCATCGTGGAAAGCATCACCGGAATGACGATGGTCATCGTAACCGGCATTTGCACTTGCTGGCCGTCTTCTTCGCTGGTCACGATCGCGCCGACCATGCCATAAAGCGTCGCATACAGAAAATAACCGAGCACAAAGAAGACGATGAAAAAGACAATCTGCAACAAGGAAATCTGTGGCATCTGATTGGCGCTCAGCGCCAGCGCGGGCAACGCGGCAACCGAACTGATGATCAGGCCCAACACACCCCACACCACATATTGCGTCAAACCGACCAGCCCGATGCCGATCAATTTGCCCAGCATCAAATCAAACGGACGCACGGAAGAAAGCAACACTTCGATGATGCGCGATTGTTTTTCTTCCATCACACCGCGCATCACGGTCACGCCATACACCAGGATCGTGATGTAAATGATCATCAGCAACCCCATCGAAAGCATGAAGACGCCGCGTTTGCTGCGTTCGCTTTCGCCACGTTCGTTGGAAATATCCAGCTTCACTTCGCGCGTCAGACTGCGCACGTTTTCAGTTTGCAAACCGGCCTGTGCGACGCGTTGTTCAAAAAAGGCTTTGTTAAGCGCATCTTCCAACCGCCCGCGTCCGCTGAAATCGCCGATGTTTTTGGCGCGATACACGATTTTTTCGCGCGTGAGCACATCCGACGGCAGAATCAGATAGCCATCCAGCGTGCCTGCCTTGATCTGTTCATCGAGCTGCGGCTGGCGAGCCTGCGGGTCTTCCTGCGGGCTGAGCGCCTCGCGCGTGAACACATATTTTTCATCACGCGCGCGTTTGGGCGCGAGCGCCTTGTCTATCCGTTCAAACAAACTCGCGTCCGGTGTTTGATCCAGCACCGTCACGCGGTATTGGCTGGGGCCGCCGAATCGCACAAACAGCGCCGGCAAAAAGACGAACGACATCATCACCAGCGGGCTGAGCAAGGTGCCGATGATGAAACCTTTGCCTCTGACGCGCGTCAGATATTCTCGTTTGATGATCGCTTTTAGTTTGTCCATATGTGTTTAGCAGATATGTTTGGCAGAGTCTGTTTCGCAACCAATCAATTGGCCTGGCGCTGTTTGGCCAGGTTCTTCAGAAAACGACGCGTAAACCGCGCCGCGTTTTTGTTTTCGCGTACTTCTTCCTGCAACCGTGCGAGCGCTGCGGGTGTATCTACGTCATACCATTCCGGCAAGAGCAAAACATCCACTTCGGCGGCTTCGGCGCGTTTGATGGTTGTGTTTAGCACTTCGGCGCTGCTCCAGGGAATGCCTTGGAACAACCCGTTATACATTTGTCGCATACCGATCAGGTAATATCCGCCATCATCAGTCGGACCGAGCACAACGGCGTCTTCCTCGACCAACGCCTCAAAGGCGTCGTACACATTTTCGCCCGGCAGCGTCGGGCTGTCAGCGCCGATGGCAACAACCGAAGCAAACCCCAGCGCGAACAATTCGGCAAAACAGTGTTGCAAACGCTCGCCCAAATCCGCGCCGCGTTGCGGCAGCATCAATGATCCTTCGCGCTCCACTTCCTCAAATGCTTCCTCGGCGCCTTCGGGCGTGTAACAAAGCACCAACTGTAATTCGTCGCGCTCTGCGCGCACATCTTCCATCAAGGCAAAGGTGTCATTGAGAAAATTGACGTATAAATCTTTTGCTTCTTCCGCCGATAGAGCGCCCTGCAAACGGGTTTTGACTTCGCCTGTGAGCGGCGCTTTGGCCAGCAAGACAAGTGCTTCTTTCAATACTACATCTCCTGCACAGAAGTTTCGGGTTTATCGCGGCTTGATCAGCAACGCGTCGCTGACGGGACGTTCGCCCGCCGGATCGCCGTTGCGGTCAGACGGACTGTTGACGATTTTTTGCTTGACGACCATCGTCGTCGAACCGCCGCCATCCAGGTTCAGCGCCGCTTCACAGCCCAATTCGCGCATCAATGCCGCCAATTCGGCCAACGTCATACCGACGCTTTTTTGCGGCTGGCGGCCATCCACCGTCACCAGCAACAACGTGCCGTCAGCGCGCCAGCCGATGGCCGTGCGCGGATGCCGCACGCGATAAAGCGACGTGCTGTAATTGGCGGCTTCGGCTTCGCTGACGTCACGCCCGGCGGAGAGCAATTGCGGGCCTGCGCCCAGTATGAAATCCGGTTGAAAAGAAAGCGTCGGCCTGGTTTGCAATTCGGTTTTCAGTTCGACACGCGCGCCGCGCCGAAGCTGCGTTTGTAACCAGGCGCGTGCTTTGCCGCTGGCCGAAAGCACCACGCCAGCGGCGGGAATCGGCTGACTGCCGCGCATTTCGTGGATCGCGGTTACGCGGTTACGAATGACGATGGCTTCCAGCCCATTAGCGTCGGTCAGCGTCGTACGATGAAATTCCGGCGTGAAGACAAGCAATTCGTCGGCTTCGCGCGGGCGATTGAATCCGCTGATCGGATGCGACTGGCCGTTGATGCGCAATTCGGCCTGCCAGCCCACGTGGACAATGGCAGTCTGAAGCTGCCTGCCATCGTCGCGCACCGCCAGCGCCGCGCGTTGTTTGACCGGTTCGCTCAACAGCTTGCCAGCCAGCACCAGCAAACCGACCGGTTCGCCGCGCACGATGCCATCCGTGCGAAAGTAACCGCCGTTGATCGCAGCCAATGCGCCGTGTCGCCGCGCCAGCGAAGTGGTCGTTTCCGCTCCGGCGATTTCGTCCATCGCCTGTGCCAGTTGCAAGCGCGCGTGTTTGGGGTTCACGGTCAACACGTGAATCGTCCAGCGCTCTTTGCCCGCGTCGGCAAAATTGCCGCGTTTGATTTCTGTATGCTCAATGCCGGGCGCAATCGTTTCGTGTTGGCGAATGTCCGGCGTTTGCGCCGCCAGCGGCGCGCCGTCCCCCAACCACACCGCAGCCGCAAACACGACAGAACAAAGCGCGCGATGAAACGTTCCTGGGCCGACAACAGTGCGCATCGTTCGTCTCACTTCGCGTCTCGTTCCAGTTGTTTGGCTTCGTCCCAGTAACGGTCCATTTCGGCCAGTGTGACGTCCGCCCAGGCTTTGCCCTGTTCGGCCAGTCGCTGTTCGATGTGGGCAAAGCGACGGCGGAATTTGCGGTTGCTCGCTTTCAAGGCCATTTCCGGTTCGACGTTGTGCCAGCGCGCCAGATTGGTCAGCACAAATAGCACGTCGCCCATTTCGCCGGCCACTGCGTTTTGATCCAATTCGCCGCGCGCCAGTTCCGCGCGCAATTCGTGAATCTCTTCTTCCAGTTTGGCAAAAATCTCATCGGCTTTTTGCCAGTCAAAACCGACGCGCGCGGCTTTGGTGGTGAGCTGATAGGATTCGAGCAAGGCGGGCAATTTGCTCGACGTGCCATCAAGCAACGATTGCGGTTTGACCTCTTCCTTGCCTGCCGCTTTTCGCTCGGCGGCTTTGATCGCTTCCCAGTTGGCCAATACATCGGCAGTGCTTTCGACCGTCTGTTCGCCAAACACGTGCGGATGGCGGCGCGTCATTTTTTCGTGTACGCGCGCGATGCTCTGATAAATGTCGAAATGGCCGCTTTCTGCCGCGACCTGTCCATAAAAGACAATCTGAAACAGCAAATCGCCAAGTTCATCGCGCAATTCCGCCCAGTCTTCGGCTTCGGCGGCTTCGATGACCTCATACGCCTCTTCGATCAACATCGGCGCAAGCGTGGCGTAGCTCTGTTCACGATCCCAGGGACATCCGTCAGGCGCACGCAAGCGCGCCATCATTTCGACCAAATCTTGAAAGTGTTTTTTGGGCGTCATTCGTCAGTTTGTTGGCGGCCTCAACGGCGCGCGGCTATTGCAAGTGTGAAATGTCTTGTGCGAGGTGCGGCACTATAACAAAGCGCTCTTCCGTGCAACAAGCGAGGTTTAATAAACGGTGGGAATAATTGTCTCGCCACCGGGCATTTTGGCGACGGCGGAATCATCGTCACGGTGTTTGCGCGCCGAACAAGGAAGAAAAAACTACATAGATGAATAGTACAAAGTTACGTCATTTTTCCCATTCGTCCGCGCCAAATCCCGCAGGCGGCTTCGGTTGCCATCCGCCTGATGGTGACCAGACCGCGCCGAACCGCTGTATTGACAGGCGATTTCCCGTTTCAGCCTTTTTTGCGGCGAAGTGGGCTTCGCCGTGGCGCAGCACTTGCAACAAAGGAAATACACACCAACACAAGTTTCATTGACCTACTGATCCGAACTCGAGTTCGCTGTCTCAACTTTGAGAAGGAGTCACTATGCTAGCACCAAAGACCAGCCACCAATCCCCATTGCGTCCTATCCCGCGTCCGAAATTGCGCATCTTGTTGGTGAGCGATTCCCGCGATGCCCTACAACAATTGCACCGCCGGTTGCGCCTAACTCGTTGTGAAATTACGGGCGTAAGTTCGCTGGCAGAATTGGCCGGCGCGGCGCAAGTGGAACAAGACCTGGCCATCATTGACGTTGGCTCAGAGCAAATTGCACCCGTGCTGCAAACGCTGCGCGAAGGCAATACGTTGAACAAGATTCCCGTACTGGTACAAACCACACGGCTGAACAATGAAGTGGGCGTGGCAGGCGTGCTGCCCACTTATCGCGCCATGCCATGCAGCCACACCGAACTGCAAACCTTGTTGCGGTACTATGACGAACCGCGCTATGACTCGCTGTCGTCCGGGCGTGGCGTACTGTAGCGGGCGAAGACACTCGCTTGCATTTCTTTCTGCACACAATCGCCCAAGTGATTTGCCGTCACCGGATCGGCTGAGTAGAATCGGCGCTCTCTTGCGGAGGCGCATCTGGTCTGGTGACTGGCGCGGTCTTCAAAACCGTTGGGCGTGCGCGTGAGCGTGCGCCGGTCGGGTTCGATTCCCACACGCCTCCGCCACTCATTCTGGCGCGGTCAATCCTTCCAACACATTCAACCACTGCAAAGCATCTGCCTGTGTTTCGCCGCACATTTCCGCCTGTGGTCGCAAGCCCACGCAAACCGCCGGACGTTCCGGTCGTCCAAAAAGCAAACAACGATTGTCAGCGCTCAATTGCACACAGCGCACGCCTGCGGGTTTGCCTTGCGGCATGCCCGGAATCGGTGACGAAATCGAAGGCGCGATGCAACACGCCCCGCATCCCGAACGACATTCCATCGTCGTAAATCCCCTGCTCTCGCGCCCACAAACAACAAACCCGGAAGGTCACGATTGACGTTTCCTTCCGGGTTTGCGGCAAAGGGCGATGACGACTGCGAACCTATTTCAGCTTTTCGGCTTCGGCGGTCAGCGCCGGGACGATTTCAAACAAATCGCCCACGATGCCGTAATCGGCGATTTCAAAAATCGGCGCTTCTTTGTCTTTGTTGATGGCGACGATGGTGCGTGCGCCTTTCATACCGACAATGTGCTGAATCGCGCCGGAAATGCCGACGGCCAAATACATCTTGGGCGCGACCGTCTGGCCCGAAGACCCAACCTGACGATCCATCGGCAACCATTCGTTGTCGCAAATCGGACGCGAAGCCGCGATTTCCGCGCCCAACGATTCCGCCAATTTCTTGACGATTTCGATGTTCTTTTGCTCCTTGATGCCGCGTCCGACCGAAACGATCAACGGCGCCTGGGTCAAATCCACGGCGGCCTTGGCTTCCTTGAAACGCTCTTCGGGTTGCTGGCGCACAACGTCGGCGTCCAGGTTCACGCTCAACGCTTGCGCGGCGGCCTGCCCGGCTTCGCATTCATCACCGCGAAAACTGCCGATCTGGAAGCTGACCAGATGCGGCGTATCGCCCACCGGCACAACGTCGGCAGCCAATTTGCCCTGGAAAACCTGACGGGTAAACACCGGCTGGCCGTCTTCGATCTTGTAACCGATGTTGTCGCCCAACAGGATGCGTTTGAGCGACGCGGCAAGTTTTGGCGCGAAATCGCGGACTTCGTAGGTGTGACAGAACAACACCAACGCCGGTTGCACTTGTTCAATGATTTGCTTGAACGCCTGTGTGTAACCGTCAGCGGTATAGGATTTCAGCCATTCGTTTTCGACGGTGTAAACCGTCTTGAGTTTTTTGGCCGCGATTTCAGCGGCAGCGTCGCCAATGCCCTGCCCCAAAATGACGGCGGATGCTTCCTGCCCGATTTGCGCGCCGATCAATTGCGCCGCGCGCACGGCTTCATAGGAAGCTTTGTTGATTTTGCCGTCCACGTGTTCGATGAAAACCAAAATTCCGTTTGCCATGATGTCCTCCGGCTTAAAACACTCGCGCTTCGTTTTTCAGTTTCTCGATCAATTTGGCGGCAACTTCGGCGGGGCTGCCTTCGAGGAACTGCGTTTGTTTGCTCTTGACCGGTACGTAAACGCGCCGGAATTGCATCTTGGGCGTCAGACTGGCGGTATCCAGCCCCAGGCCAGCGGCGTCGAGCTTTTTAATCTCTTTCTTCTTGGCCGCCATAATGCCTTTGAGCGTCGCGTAACGAAGCGTGTTGATGCCCGATTGAATCGTCAGCACGGCTGGCGCAGGCATGCTCACCCATTGGAAAAAGCCGTTTTCCAATTCGCGTTTGACGCGAATGCCGCCGTCGGTCGCTTGCACATCCATCACGATGGTCGCGTGCGGCAACCCCAGCAATTCAGCGGCGATCACACCGGTTTGCGCATATCCGTAATCGTCGGATTGCAAGCCGGTCAGCAACAAATCAAAGCCTTCGGCTTTGGCGGCGGCGGCAATTGCGGTCGAAATGCCAAACGCATCCAGATTGTCGAGCGTTGCGTCTTCCAGATGAATGCCACGATCCGCGCCGCGCGCCAACGCTTCCTTGATCACGGTTTGCACGCGCGCCGGGCCGAGCGAAAGCGCGATGACTTCGCCGCCATGTTTTTCCTTGAGCTGCAAGGCGGCTTCGAGAGCGTATTGATCCGATTCGTTGATTTCGTAAGTCAGGTCGCGGTCTTGAATCCACGTCCCTTGTTCATTGATGCGAAGAATTGAATCGTTCTTCGGCACCTGTTTCAGACAGACGATGATTTTCATAACGACTCCTGTCGCTGGTAATTAGGATTTGCTCCAAAAATTGCTTGGGTTGAGCGGTGATTAAAAACTGAATGAATGCTCATTCAGTCCGCCATTTATACTGGATGCGTGCGCTTCCGGCAACCGGTTGCGCTTCTCTATTTTTACTTTGCGCCTACTTTTCTGCTTCGGTTAATCCTTTGATGGCATCTTGCGCGGCAGCTTTGAGCAGATCCAGACATTCGCGCTGTTCGGTTTCGCGTAGCGCGGACAAAGCGCGCGGGTTGCCGATTTTGCCCAGGGCGCGAATGGCAGAAACGCGGGCGCGGATGTTTTTGTCTTTTAGCAGTGCGAGCAAATGATCCACGATCTTATCGTCGGCTTTGTCTTTGTTCAGCTCTTTGCCGAGCGTGCCCAGACAGCCGATGGCAGCCACGCGCAACGGCGTCGGACATCCGTAACGGCTGTGTTCGAGCGCGAGCGGCACGCCGCGTTTTTCCTTGGCGTGTGACAAACCGTGAAACACGGCAGCGGCGATCACTTCCTGCCAGGCGTTTTTGGCCAGCGCGCCGCGCAACAGATCGAATGCCTGATCGCCGCCCAAATGCGCCAAAGCGCGCACCGCAGCCACCACGACAAAATAGCTTTGGTCTTTTTCTAAAATGTCACGCAACGCTTCGAAGGTAGCTTCGCCGGGAAAATGCCCCAAGGCCCAGACGCAAGCGCGCCGTATGCGCGCGTCTTCGGCGGTTTGGTAACCGGCCAAAATCGCTGTGCGCGCGCTGTCGCCGCCGATTTCGCCCAGGCTCAACGCCGCGGCCATACGCACGCCATAAAAATCCGCGCCGGTCAGCGTCGCACGCAAAGCGGCCACGACCTCTTCGCCTTTGAACGCCGCGAGTTCACGAGCCGCGCGCGCGCGTCCCAACACATCTTCATCGCGCGCAAGCTGGAAGATCAGTTCTTGTGCAGACTTGGGAAACTTCAGCAACTTGAACAACCGGTGGCCTTTATCAAACACGACCAGCTTCGGTTTGGCGTCACAGGGGAAATAAAACTCCTGCTCGGCTTTTTCGAGCGTCACGCGGTAACTGACGCGGCGTTCGCTCTCGATGATTTCGCCGGGTTCGACGGTCGTCACTTCGATTTCAACCGGAAAGCGAAACAGCGGCGTTTCGTCGGTCAGCGCCTGCACTTGTTTGACCGACACGCACAACAGTTTCTGCGTGCGTTGCCATTCATAACTGACTTCCAGTTCGGGAT
The DNA here is from genome assembly GCA_016789605.1 of Acidobacteriota bacterium. Lineage (GTDB taxonomy): Bacteria > Acidobacteriota > Blastocatellia > RBC074 > RBC074 > RBC074. The sequence continues at coordinate 3,025 of JAEUQO010000466.1, read as the reverse complement.
AGCCCGCGCCATACAACCACTGGTCAAAAAACCAATGCAGGTTTTGCCCGGTGGCTTCTTCGATGGCGACTTTGAAATCGTTGGTTTCGGCCACACCGAATTCAAACTTGTTCAGGTAATGCGCCAGCGAACGGAAAAACGCGTCTTCGCCCAACACCCAGCGCAGCATGTCCAACACGCAAGCGCCTTTTTCATACGCGTGCCGGTCCATGATCTCTTCCGAAAAGCGATAGCGGTTGAGCACGATGGGGCGGCGATACCCGGTCACGTCTTCGCGCAAATAGGTGAGAAAATCCTGCCACAAGGCAAAGCGCGCGCTGTCGCGTCCTTGCGTATGTTCGCGCCACAAATATTCGCTGTAAGTGGCAAAGCTTTCGTTCAGCCAGATTTGCGACCAGTCTTTGCAAGTGACCAAATCGCCCCACCACTGATGCGCCAGTTCGTGCGCGACAATGTCTTCGTAATTGAAATCCAGCCGCGCGCGGTCATCGAGCAGACAACGATCCGTAAACGTCGAAGCCGACGTGTTTTCCATCGCGCCGAAGAGAAAATCCTCCACCAGGATTTGCGCGTATTTCGGATAGGGAAACGCGTAACCGAATTTCTCTTCAAAGAACTGGATCATTTGCGGCGTGCGTTCAAACAGGCGCTGGCCTTCGGCGATGCGGTCGGGATAGAGGTAATAATCCACCGGCAATCCGTCGTAATGATCCTGGCGTAGTTCGTATTTCCCGATGACGATGGTCACCAGATAGGCCGGATGCGGCTGGTCTTGCCGCCAATGAAAGGTGCGCGTGCCGTCGCCGTTGTCTTTGTTTTCCAGCAAGACGCCGTTTGAAAGCGCGAAATAATCTGCTTTGACCGTGGCGCGCAATTCGGTCGTCATTTTCTGGTTGGTGACGTCGTGGCAAGGAAACCACCAATGGGCGTCTTCGGTTTCGCCTTGCGACCAGATTTGGCGCGGTTTGTGCGGATAAGCCTCGTCGGGTTGGATGAAAAACAGCCCTTTGCGCGGCGCACAGGCATAGGCGATTTCGACCGTCAGCCGTTCATCGCGGCGGTATGCGCGGTCAAGTTCGATGGTCAGCGATTCCGGGTGCGTTTCAAATTCGAGCCGCCGGGCGATCTGGCGCGCATCGCGCAGCAAATCGCCGGTGCCGAGCCGTTCGACCGTTAGCAACGTGACGCTTTTGATCTCCATTTCGGCAGCGTCGAGCGTGAAATGCGCAAAGCCGTCGTTGAGTGGCATCAAGGTGCAAGTCGCGCTGCCGCTGATGCGCTGCGTTTCGTCGTCAAAGCGCAAAGCGAGTTTCAAATGCTTGAAAGCAAACGTGCGCGTCGGAGTGTGATGTTCCGCGCCGGTGATCGGTTCGCGTTCGGGGTTGCTGGTGGTGTCATACAAATTGACCTCACCCCATTGCCGCGGATCGAGTAACGCTGGGTGAACGAGGGAATCGTTAATGCTCATGGCCGGTAGTTTCTGTAACCAGCGAAAAAGTTGCAAGACCCAGGCTTGACGATTTGCAGAACGTACCGCACTCTACGCCGTCCATTTTCGCCGCTACCGGTCGCCGAACCGCCAAACAAGGATCTTAAGATGAGCACTACGTTTTCACTTTTCCACCACACAGCGCCCGCCAAAACCGGTCTGGCCGAAAAGCCGCCGTTGCTCATTTTGTTGCACGGTTACGGCGCAAACGAAGACGACCTCTTTTCGCTGGCGCCCTATCTGGACGAACGGTTTTTCATCATCAGCGTACGCGCGCCGGTTCGTCTGGGCATGATGGGACACGCCTGGTTCAATCTGGGCTTCACGCCGCAAGGCATCACGGTTGACCCGGACGAAGTCGAACACGCGCGCCAGGTCTTGCATCGTTTTATTGGCGAAGCGGTGGCGGCATATGACTGCAATCCGCAAGCGGTGTATCTGGTGGGATTCAGCCAGGGCGCAATGATGAGCCTGGCAGTGGCATTGACGCATCCGGGCAGCGCCGCCGCCGTCGTCGCGATGAGTGGCCGCCTGTTGCCGCAAACCTGGGCGCAAATCCAAGACCCCGACGGATTGATCGGCCTGCCCATTTTGGTCGCGCACGGCACGCAGGACGTCGTCATCCCCATCGGTCACGGACGCGAACTGCGCGACAAACTCGGCGAATTGCCCGTGGATTTGACCTACCGCGAATACGAAATGGGCCACGAAGTTTCCGCCGAAAGCCTGGAAGACATCACACGCTGGTTGCGCCAACAACTCGACCGCTCCACCTCTTCGCTCATCGTCAACTAGATCATTTTTCAATTCGCTTTACGGATTGGCCACGGAGCCATAGAGACGCAGAAAAATACTTAGATCGGTTTTCAATTCGCTTTACGGATTAGCCACAGAGTCACGGAGCCTCAGAGAAAGACTTGGAAACCTCTGTGGCTCTGTGCCTCTGTGGCAAAACCCGTACACCAAAATGAAATCTGATCTAACCCCGGCCTGTGGGCAATTCAGGCCGGGCCACGAAACGCGCAGCAGCCAGTTGCTCTTTGCCCCTTAACCTTCTGCGACCGCTTCAGCCTGGCCTCACGATGCTGGAACAGCAATTACTGCAAATATTCGGCAAAGCTCACTGTTTTCCTCAATCAAGTCTTTCAGCATCTCCTGCTTCAGCATATCGCTACGATGAATCATGCGGAGCCAAATTGAGGTTTCATTCAATTCATTTAGGACAATGCCGAACTTGTGAATGAAATCGGCGTGACTTTCCGCGCCTCTTGCTTCGCCGTAATTCGGCGCGGGAGACATTCCTGAGCGCAAAATCTGTCGGGCGATATGCCTTCCCGCAGACGTCCGGGGAAGGCTCGCCGAGAGTCTGATGATGCGGACAGCAAAATCAATCAATCGCTCTTCAAGTTCATCGGCTTTGGCCTGCGAACTGTTGGCGGTTGTTTCGTCTTTCGGGTTTGAAGCTGCCTCCCTTTCACTGTCGTTCGACAACGCATTTCCGCCTCAATGACAAATAACAAATGGCATATCGAATAT
>JAEUQO010000113.1 GCA_016789605.1 Acidobacteriota bacterium | reverse complement strand
GGCAGCAGCAGAAGGTTCTACCTGCGCTGGGATGCTCAGCAAGTAGGCGAAGCGCGGCCAGCCCTGCGCAGCACTGACCGGAAAAGAAAAGCGCGCGCCGGTCTGGCTGGGCTGTAACGCCAGCCAAGAGGCGCTCACCCCAAAACCGGCACAGCACGAATGCTGGCCCTTCAGTTTCGAGGAGGAGAAAAATGAATTGTCGTCAGGATGTTTTGGCGTTGTGGCAAGTTGCGGTGCGCAAAGCAATGAAACACAGGCTCATCGTTTGTGCGTTGTCGCTAATGGCGGTGGCGAGCGTCACCGCCAGCCAATCCCCCAGAGCGCAGGTACAGCAACCACCCGCGACCTTGCACGGAGCTGACGCGCTGGAACGCCTGAAACAAAACAGCCAATATGATTCGCTGCAAGCCGCCCTGCACCAGGCACGTTTCAGCGTCAGTCGCGTCGCGCATTCACCGCTGGGAGAAGCAGCCTGGCATGCGCCCAATCCGGCAGCAGGTTATGACGCATACGTGACAGAAAGCGGCGTCAGCATTGCGCTCGCCAGCCAATCTATCGCGAGTTTGAGCCTGCACAGCGTGGGCTATGGCAACGCGTTGCAGACGGTCACATCTGGCACAATCAGCGGCGACAAACAAACGATCACCATTGAACGTGACGGCATTCGCGAATGGTTCCTCAATGGGGCAGAAGGCCTGGAACATGGCTTCACGCTCAGCCAGGCGCCGCGCGTACGCCAGGCTGACGCCCTGTTGCGCCTGGCCTTGCAGGTCAGCGAAAACTGGCGTGCCGTGGCCAGTGCGAATGGCGGCCAGGTGACGCTGCACGACAGGGCGGGAACGGAAGTCATCGAATACGGCAAGCTGACCGCATACGACGCCGTGGGCCGCAAGCTGGCGGCTCAACTGACCGTCGCTGACGCACAAGTGATCATCGAAGTAGACGATCGGGCGGCGCAATATCCACTGACAATTGATCCGCTGTTCACCTTGCAAAAGCAATTGCTGGCCAACGATAGCGCGGCAGATGATTTACTCGGGCACGCGGTCGCGCTCGATGGCGACACGGCGTTGATTGGCGCACCGTACGATGACGTGATGGAGCAAGATCAAGGTTCGGCCTATGTGTTTGTCCGCAATGGCGAGACCTGGACACAGCAAGCGCGCCTGGTGGCCAATGATGGCGCGAATCTGGACCTGTTCGGCTGGGCGGTGGCGCTGGATGGGGATACGGCCTTGATTGGCGCTTACAATGGCCCCGGCACAGCCAGTACCGACCAAGGAGCAGCCTATGTGTTTGTGCGCAACGGTACGGTTTGGACACAGCAAAAACGCCTGAATGCGAGCGATGGCGTAATGGCGGGATTGTATGCCACAGCTTTGGCCATCAGCGGCGACACGGCACTGGTTGGCGCACCGGACTTTCGCACCAACGCGAATTTTGCGCCCGGCACGGTATATGTCTACGTACGCAACGGGACAGACTGGACGCAACAAACCAAGCTGTTTGCCAGCGACATTGGCAACAACGATCGGTTTGGCTCGGCCATCGCGTTGCAGGGAAATACTGCGCTGATCGGCGCGCCGAGCAACGCCGTCACGGTGCTGAACCAAGGCGCAGCGTATATCTTCGTTCGCAACGGCAGTAGCTGGACGCAACAAATGCCCATTCTGACTGCCGGCACCGATGCTCATGTTGACGATGCGTTTGGAAATGCCGTGGCGTTGAATGGCGGCAAGGCGCTGATTGGCACCCCCGGCTATGGTAACGATGACAGCGGCAAAGTGTACTTGTTCCAGCACGGCGCATCTGGCTGGGCGCTCACTGATAGCTTGCGTCCCCCCAATCCCACACCGAGCGAAGTGTTTGGCATGTCGGTCGCGATGAATGGCAGCACGACAGTGATCGGGGCGTCGTTGCGGCTGTTTGCACCGGGCATAGATCACCGCTCCGCTTATGTGTATTTGTATGCGGGCGAATTTTTCCTGTTGCGTCATCTCGGCCCGGACCTGGGCTCGGCCGAAGATCGCTTTGGCTACGCCGTGGCAGTTGATGGCAACACCGTGTTGGTCGGCGCATATCGCGCCAATATCACAGCCGTTGATCAAGGCGCTGCCTACGTTTTCACCGTGCACGACAGCCTCCATCACGAACAACAAAAGCTTTTCGCCCCGGATGGCAAAGCTCAGGAAGTTTTCGGCGACGCAGTGGCGCTCGACGCCGATACGCTCGCGATCGGAGCCGATGAAGCGCTGGTCAATAACCAATCTTTACGCGGTGCGGTTTATATCTTTGTGCGTAGCGGAACGACGTGGACCTTTCAGCAGAAAGTCGTTGCCCCTGATGGAGCGGCAAGTGATCAGTTTGGTCAGGCTGTCGCACTGGATGGCGACACGTTGGCAGTCGGCGCTTACAAAGATGACATCGGCGGCAACCAGGATCAGGGCTCGGTTTACGTCTTTACCCGTAGCGGAACGAGTTGGACATTTCAGCAAAAGCTTACCGCAGCGGGTATTGATGGTTTGCCGCTCGACAAACTGGGCACTGCAGTCGCGTTGCGCGATCAGACCTTGCTCGCCGGCGCGCCGGGTTACAGCGGAGGGCGCGGCGCCGTGTTTGTGTTCACGCGTAACGGCACACTTTGGCAAGAACAGCTCAAACTAAGCGCCAATGATGCTGCGGCAGGAGATGCCTTCGGCTCAGCCGTGGCATTCCGCGGTGAAATGGCGATCATCGGCGCACCGGCTGACGACAACGGAACAAAGATTGATCAAGGCTCGGCGTATATCTTCGCGCGCAACGGCACGAACTGGGCGTTTCAGCAAAAGCTTCTGGCCAATGATGGCGCGGCAGATGATTACTTTGGCGGCGCGGTGGCAATCAAAGGCGACACCGTAGCCGTTGGCGCACCGTTAGCGAACATCGGCACGCAAGGCGATCAAGGCGCGGCATATGTTTTCACACGCCAAAATGCGGCCTGGACCCAATCGCCTAAACTCCTTGCCAATGACGGTAGTCAGGGATATCACTTCGGCCAGTCGGTCGCGCTGGATGATGGCATTCTGGCGGTCGGCGCACCGCTGGATAACCAGGCGCGGGGCGCAGCCTACATCTACACCGGCTTGGGCACGCTATGGGCGTTCCAACAAAAACTTCTCGGCAGCGACACCGTGCGCGATGATTATCTGGGCAGTTCGGTGGCTGTTGCTGGCGACACGATCGCCGTGGGTGCGAGCGGCGACGATTTCAGTGATGGCGTCAACAAAGGCTCGACTTATGTTTTTGTCAGTCCGCATTGCCCAATCATTACACTTGGGCCAGACAGTTTGCCGGATGGGCTTCCGGGCATCGCTTACGATTATCAATTGACAGCCACCGGCAGTGTCGCGGGAGATTACGTGTTTTCGCTTTCATACGGCACACTGCCCTCCGGCTTGACGTTGGATATTCCGGGGCGTTTACACGGGACGCCGTCCGCACCGGGGACATATCATTTCACCATTACGGCGACGTTCGCACTGAGCGGTTGTACCACCCGCCGTAATTACACAATCACGATTGCCCCCTGTCCGGCCATCAACTTAATGCCCTCCTCGCTGCCCAACGGCGTTGTGGGCGCAGCTTACGACCAGACACTAACAGCATCAGCCAATGGCAGCAGTTTGACTTCGTTCATGTTTGCTGTAACCGCAGGCGCATTAGCGCCAGGGCTGAGCCTGAACCCGACCGGCAGTCTCAGCGGCACTCCCACGCAAGCGGGTAGTTACAACTTCACCATCACGGCGACATCGAGCGGCTGTACGGCGACGCAGAATTACACGCTGACAATTCTGGCAACCTGCCCAACGCTTACCGTCGCACCGCCGTTACTGCCCAACGGCAGAATCGGCGTAGCATACAACCAAACGCTGACTGTCACGGGGGGCACCGCGCCGTACACGTTTGCGCTCAAAGTCGGCAGCACCATTCCTCCCGGTCTATCGTTTGTGAACGGCACTCTCAGCGGAACGCCAACACAAACAGGCACCTACGGCTTCCAGACACGCATCAAGGACGCCAATAATTGCGAGGTCACACAAGGTTACTCTGTGACGATCAATCCTCCCTGCGAGCCAGTCGTCATCAATCCGCCGACACTCCCCAATGCGACTGTTGGAATGGCTTACAGTCAGACATTGACGGTGTCAGTGACAGCTTTGGGAGTAAATTTCGTCGTATCAGCGGGGGCGTTGCCTCCCGGGTTGACATTAGCCGCCAACGGGAACTTGAGCGGTCAGCCGACGCAAGGGGGGAACTACGATTTCACCGTGACAGCGACGGCAAATGGCTGCACGGGCACGAGAGCCTACACGCTGTCAGTCACTGGCAATGGCGGCTTGCAGTTCTATCCGCTGGCGAAACCGATTCGCTTGCTCGACACGCGCGGAGGCCAGGGCAATTGTGACAATGTAGCTGCGCCGATTGCGGCGGGTGGTTCGATTACGACTTTGGCCAGAACGACTTGTGAAGGAATTACGATTCCGGCAGCGGCCCAGGCCATCGTCGGCAACATCACGGTCATCAACCAATCAGCCCAAGCCGGATTTTTGACCTTGTATCCAACGGGAGTCACGCTGCCGCTCGCGGCGAATATGATTTACGGGCCGAACGGGATTCTCGCGAACAACTTTACCGTGGGCCTCAGCGCCAATGGCGAGTTCAACATCTTCGGCGAACGCACCATTGACGTGATCGTAGACGTCAGCGGTTATTTCGCGCCTCCGGGCGCGGGCGGTTTGTACTATCACCCGCTCTCGAAACCAATTCGCTTGACGGACACACGGCCAGCGCAAGGCAAC
>JAEUQO010000094.1 GCA_016789605.1 Acidobacteriota bacterium | reverse complement strand
GCTGAGGGCAAGACAGCGTGTGCTGCTTGCCCTCAGCTTTTTTACATTTCACGCTCAGCCGCGCTCAGGGCGCGTAATAGCCAGTCAGGTCTACCAGAAAATCTATGCGACTGAAGGTGAAAATATTGAAGGCCCCGCTGCGGCTCAGTCCCACGGTGAAAGCATTCGGAATCACTTGATTGGCAGCATAATTGAGCGTTGAAACCTCAGGCTTTCCGACATCTCCCGGATAAAGTGTGACGTTGCCCGTGCCAGCCGAAATGAAATTGACAACCGTGGCATTGCCCACCAACGCCAGCGCGCTTTCGGGAATAATGCTTGCGCTATTGCATAAACGGGCGGGTTGTAATCGAACGCCTGCCAGCCCTGCGAGCAGTGGCTGGCGCGGCGCATCACACGCCGGGAAATCAGGCCGTGTATCGAGCAAGCGAACCGGTTGCGCCAGTTGCGTGTAATACAACCCCGCCCCATTCACATCGGTCGCTTCGGGACTGAAATATCCCACCACATCCACCAGAAAATCTGTTGTGCTGGAAACCGCCAGCTTGAAGCCGCCGTCCTCTCCCAACCGTGTGGCAAAGGCGGTGGCCAGCGCCTGTGTTGCGTTGTAATTCAAACTGGTGATGACGGGTTTAGTCACGAGGTCACTACTGTAGATCGCTGCGTCACCCAATCCTGGCGCAGCGTTGACCGCCGTCAGATTTCCGACAATGGCCAGCGCGCTGGCCGGAATGTTGAGACTGACGCCTTGCAGCGTACACGTGCCGCGCGCCGCCACCGTGCGTACGCTACCCGCGGTGAGCTGCGCGCCCGGCATATGACAGGCCGAACCGGCATAGATGGGATCGCTGCGGGTTTCTAACAACCGCACGGGTTGCGGCAGCGGGTGATAATACAAACCGCTCGCATTGCCCGCCGTTACCGCACCCGGCGGCGCGTAATACCCCACGACATCAATCACCAAATGCACATCGCTGTAGACAAAAATGTCGAACGCGCCTGTCTCGCTCAGCCCCACGGTGAAAGCGTTGCCCGTCGTTTGGTTGGCAGCGTAATTCAGGTTCGACACTTCCGGTTTGTTGGCGGCGCTGGGATAGAACGTCACATTGCCCGTGCCCGCATATTCGCCAGATGCCGGATAATTGAAGGCTGTCGCCGTGCCGACGATAGCTTGCGCTTCGGATGGAATTAGCAACCCGCCAAAGGCGACGCGCGCCTGTTGCGTACGCGGTGTGCCGTTATTGATCACGCCGCGCAACTTGGCCTCCGGCGTATCAAAAGCCGGGCCGGGTCGCGTTTCTGCGGGCCGCGTATCCAGCAACCGAATCGGATATGCCAGTGGATAAAACTGCAAATTGGCGTTGATGATCAGCGTGTAATTGCTGCTGCCGGTACGGTTACTTGAATCAGTCACCGCAACGGTAAAAGGAAAGACACCCACTTGCGTCGGCGTGCCAGTCAGCGCGCCGTTGGTGGCCAATGACAATCCTGGCGGCAATACGCCTGTGCTCACGGCAAAAGAATACGGCGCTGTGCCGCCGCTCGCCGTCAACGCCTGTGCATATGCGCGGCCAATCGTACCGCTGGAGAGCGCCACCGGAGACAGCGTCAATCCTGGATTTGGCGTGATGGTGATCGTGCCTGACCGGTAACTGGCGGCCAGGGCGTTTGCCTCTGGCCCGACGGTTTCGCGTGTCGCGGGTTGATCGCCAAATCCCACCGTCGCAGAGGCTGCGGTTGTCACCGCCGCTGTAGTGAACGTCACAGCCAGAATCTGGCGCGCGCCAGTGGCCCAAACCTGCCCTGGCGGTTGGCTGACGATTAGCCCCAAACGGCCTTGCGCAGCCTGATTGGCATTAACGGTGAGCGCGCCATTGTTTGCGCCGCTGCCCAACGCCGCTTGCGGGTTGCTAAGCAATGCCGGGTCGAACGTCAAACTGAAACTCAGCGCGTTTTCGTTGCCCTGTGCCGCCAATTCCACCGCGACCTGAATCTGGCCACCGGCTGCCGCATTCGCAGGCAGCACGCGCACGATTCTGGGATTGGGGTTGATCGTGAAATTGACGGGATTGGATGCGCCGCCGCCCGGCGCAGGGTTAACGACGGTAATGACCGCTGTACCGTCATTGGCAATGTCAGTCGCTGGAATGGCCGTCGTCAATTGCGTGTTGCTGACAAAGGCGGTCAGACGATCCTGATTATTCCAACGAATGAGCGCACCGTTGACGAAATTTGCTCCGTTCACGGTCAGCGTGAATCCTGCCCCGCCAGCGGTGACTGCAGGAGGCGTCAGCGACGCGATTGCCGGTTGCGGATTGAGCACGGTGAATACGCCTGCCGGAACATCCGGGCAGCCGGTCTTGCTCAAAGTGATGGGGCCTGTCACGGCGCCACTCGGCACAGTGGCGGTGATTTGCGTATCGCTATTCAGGCTGAAACTGGCGGACGCATTGTTGGCAAATTTCACTGCCGAAAGGCCAGTGAAATTTGCTCCCGTGATGGTCACGGTTGTGCCGGCAAGAGCACTTGCCGGATTGAGATTGCTCACCGTCGGACAGGCAACCGCCGGGTTGATCGTAAAGTTGAGCGCATTGGACGAACCGCCGCCTGGCGCAGGGTTGAAAACCGTAACTGCCGCCGTTCCCCCACTGGCAACGTCACTGGCTGAAATTGCCGCTTGTAATTGCGTATTGCTGGTGAAGGCTGTCGGACGGTTGTTGTTGTTCCAACGCACTACCGATCCAGGCGTGAAGTTCGTGCCCGTCAGCGTCAAAGTAAAGGCGGGACCGCCTGCCGTCAGCGAATTCTGGCTAAGCGCCGTCAGGGTCGGCGCGGGAGAACTGAGCACGGTAAACGCAGATGTTTGCACATCCGCACAACCGGACTTGCTCAACGTGAGAGGGCCAGTAACCGCGCCCGGCGGCACAATGGCAGTGATCCGCGTGGTGTCGTTGAGCACAAAACTGGCCGGTACATTGTTGGCGAATTTCACGGCGTTCACATCCGTGAAATTCGTGCCGGTAATTACGACTTGGCTGCCAATCATGCCACTGCTCGGAGCAAGGCTGCTGACAGTCGGACAGACGGCTTGTCGTTGCACAGACCAATTCGGTCCCGTAACGCTAATCCCAAACCCTAGAAATCCGCCGCAGATGATCAGGCTGACGCTGAAATTGTCCACCCGTCCTGTAGCCAGGGTCGGTGATGTAAAGCTGCCACGCGTTCGTACCGTGTCGGCCAGAAGCACGCCGCCCGGTGGAATGAGCTCGACTTCAAACTGGCCATTGTTTATCCGCGCAGATTCCGCATTCCGAAACGTGCCCGTGCAAGTTCCAATGCTCAACGGAATGCTGATGTCCACTTCCAGGTTCGCGACGACGTCGTTTTCATCCACCACAAAACGAATGGTGCGACCGGCACTGGTCGTTCCCTGCCAGGTACCGCGATATTGCGCTTGCCCCACCTGAATCGCAGTTTGCGCGGCATCGTTGCCAGTATTTCGGTCATTGCTCAAATGCGTGCGCCCGATGATCTGGTAATTTCCCGGCGCAAAGGGCGTCCATAGCGCGGTGAAACTCTTGATGGCAGTTTGCATCGGCCCCAGCGTTTCGCTGAAGGTTTCCGTTACCGGAAAG
>JAEUQO010000040.1 GCA_016789605.1 Acidobacteriota bacterium | reverse complement strand
ACGGTTCACCACGACTTCTGACATTGAATTGCCCAACCGCCTGACGCCTCAGGACGTGCCCGTCAATTACGCGGACGACCTGGGAGAACCGGGCGCGTTTCCCTTTACGCGCGGCGTATACGAAACCATGTATCGCGGGCGGTTGTGGACGATGCGGCAATACGCCGGGTTTGCCACCGCCGAAGAATCAAATCGGCGCTACAAATATTTGCTCGCACAAGGCACAACCGGGCTTTCCGTCGCGTTCGATTTGCCGACGCAAATCGGTTACGACTCAGACCACGCGCTGGCGCAAGGCGAAGTCGGGCGCGTCGGCGTGCCCATTGATTCGCTTGCCGATATGGAAACGCTGTTTGCCGGAATTCCGCTCGACAAGGTTTCGACTTCGATGACGATCAACGCGACAGCTTCGATTTTGCTGGCGCTCTATATCGCGGTCGGCAAAAAACAGGGCGTCGCGCCGGCCAAACTGAGCGGCACGATTCAAAACGACATTTTGAAGGAATACATCGCACGCGGAACTTACATTTATCCGCCGCGCGCGAGCTTGCGCATCATCACGGACATTTTCGCCTATTGCGCCCAGGACGTGCCGAACTGGAATACGATTTCGATCTCTGGCTATCACATTCGCGAAGCCGGTTCGACCGCCGTCCAGGAAGTCGCCTTCACGCTGGCCGACGGCATTTGCTATATCCAGGCGGCGCTCGACGCCGGTTTGCAGGTGGACGAGTTTGCGCCGCGTCTGGCGTTCTTTTTCAACGCGCACAACAATTTTCTGGAAGAAGTCGCCAAATACCGCGCCGCGCGTCGGTTGTGGGCGCGCGTGATGCGCGACCGGTTCGGCGCCCAAGACCCGAAATCCATGATGTTGCGCTTTCACACGCAAACGGCGGGTTCGACGCTCACCGCGCAACAACCCGAAGTCAATGTCATTCGCACCACGATTCAGGCGCTGGCCGCCGTGCTGGGCGGCACACAATCGCTGCACACCAACGCGATGGACGAAGCCTTGAGTTTGCCCACCGAAGACGCCGCGCGTATCGCGCTGCGCACACAACAGGTCATCGCCTATGAATCCGGCGTGGCCGATTCGGCAGACCCGCTGGCCGGTTCTTATGTCATCGAACATCTGACCAACGAAATCGAACGCCGCGCGGCAGATTACATCGCGAAAATTGACGAACAAGGCGGGATGCTGTCGGCCATCGAAGCGGGTTATGTACAACGCGAAATCGAACGCGCAGCCTATGATTACCAAAAGGCCGTCGAAGCCCAGACGGAAATTGTCGTGGGCGTGAACCGCTTCCAGATCAAGGAAGAATCTTCGATCCCGACGCTCAAAATTGATCCGTCGTTTGAACAGGCGCAGGTCGCGCGCCTGCACAAAGTGCGCGCCGAACGTAACGCCGAAGCCGCCGCCGCCGCGTTGCAACAGGTCGAGAACGCTGCCCGCAGCGGCGAAAACCTGATGCCGCACATCATCGCCGCCGTCGAAGCCTATGCCACGCTGGGCGAAATCGCGGATCGCCTGCGCGCCGTGTTTGGCGAATATACCGAGACGGGATATTAGATCTGATTTCATTTTGGTGTACGGGTTTTGCCACAGAGGCACAGAGCCACAGAGGTTTCCAAGTCTTTCTCTGAGCCTCTTCGGAATGATTGAGCGTCGCGTGTTCTGATGACGGCTGTTACGATTTAGATTACGTCGTCAGGGATTGTTTTAGGAGAATACGGAACAAACGGAAATAACGGAACAGACGGAATTTTTCCTCTTCTTTTTCCGTTCATTCCGTTATTTCCGTTTGTTCCGTTCTCTTTCTGCCATCCCCCTGCGCAGTGAACTTATCTTTCCTTTTCTTGCGACAACTGTCTGACTAACGCTTGCCACTACTCCTGAGAACTGGCAGCATTAGCCGCACTTGCCGGACACGTTCCATCCTCCCGGCAAGACCAACGCAGAAAAAACCAACTCGCAATTTCAACTTTGACGGCTCTCTTTGACGGAAAGGACTGTGAGAATGAAACGATTCCTTTTGCTGGTGATCGTCTTGTGTGTCGTGTCTCCGGCGGCCTGGGCGCAAAAAGCGGGCGCGACCGAACAAGCCATTTTGAAACTCGAACAAGCCTGGGAAGACGCCCTGGTCAAAAATGACTTTCCGGCGCTCGACAAACTCTATGCCGACAATCTGATTTACACGCATTCCAGCGGCGTGGTGGACAACAAAACCACCTACATTGACAACCTCAAAGCCGGAAACACCAAGTATCTTTCGCTCAAACGCGACGACATCAAAGTCACCGTGTATGGCAACACCGCCGTGGTCACCTGCCACGTGCTGATCAAATTGCTGAGCAAAGGCAACCCCGTCGAAGTCAACGCCCGTTACCTGCACGTTTACGTCAAGCAAAAAGTCGGCTGGCAAATGGTCGCGCATCAGGCGACGCGCATCGCGCAATAAACGGCTGAGAGTTCACGCTTCAGCGTGTGGCGGCATTTGCTGACACGCTGAAGCGCTCTGAACAGCCCGGAAGCGTGAATTCTGAACGCCTGATCCAAAGGCGGCGCAGCATCGGAGCGCATAAGCGCTCTGAACAGCCCGGAAGCGTGAATTCTGAACCGTGCAAGCCGTGCAAGGAGGTTACCGTGAAATTGCCCCAACGCCGCCGCCTATCGGTTTATCTGACGATTGCACTGGCGCTGCTCATCCTGCCCAGCAAAGGCGAGTTGCAGCAACGCACCGCCGCCAGCAAATTGCGCTTTGCCGTGTCGTTTCCCGTCGAACGCAGCCAAACGCCGCTCGATGGCCGTTTGTTGCTGATGCTTTCGACCGACGGAACCCAGGAACCACGCCAACAGATCAACGATTCGCCCAAAACCCAGCAAGTCTTTGGCGTGGATGTGGACGGCTGGCAAGCGGGCCAAAAGACGATGGTGGATGCCAGCGCGTTTGGCTATCCGGTGAAAAGCCTGGCGCAAGTGCCGCCCGGCACCTATTGGGTGCAAGCGCTGTTGCACAAATACGAAACGTTCAAACGCGCGGACGGCCACACCGTCAAATTGCCGATGGATCGCGGCGAAGGCCAACACTGGAATCTGGCTCCCGGCAACCTTTACAGCAAACCGCAGCAAATCAAAATTGATCCGCACAAAGCCGAGACGATTTCGCTCGTCATTGATCAGGAAATCCCGCCCATCCCGCCGCCGCAAGACACCAAATACATCAAGCACATCAAAATCCAGAGCCAGAAGCTGACTGAATTCTGGGGACGTCCGATGTATCTGGGAGCGGTCATGCTGTTGCCGCACGGCTTTGATGAACACCCGGAAGCGCGCTATCCGCTGATGGTCTTTCACGGACATTTTCCGGCAACGTTTGGCGGCTTTCGCGAAACGCCGCCCGATCCCAACCTGAAACCGGATTACAGCGAACGTTTCAAAATCTCGGGCTATAACAAAATTCAGCAGGAATATGCCTATCAGTTTTACCAGCAATGGACCGGCCCGAACTTCCCGCGCTTTATCGTCATCGAAATTCAGCACGCCAATCCTTATTACGATGACTCCTACGCGGTGAATTCGGCCAATCTGGGGCCGTATGGCGACGCGATCAATTACGAGCTGATTCCTTACCTCGAAAAACAATTTCGCGGACTGGGACAAGGCTGGGCGCGTTTCACCTATGGCGGTTCGACCGGCGGTTGGGAAGCGCTGGCCACGCAAATGTTCTATCCCGACATGTTCAACGGCTGTTTTGCCGCCTGTCCTGATCCGCTCGATTTTCGCGCCTACACCGTCGTCAATCTCTACGAAGACAAAAACGCCTACTACGTCGAAAGCCAATGGAAGCGGTTGGCGCGTCCTGGCTATCGCAACTACCTGGGTCATTTGACCGCCACGTTGGAAGAGATGAATCACCGCGAACTGGCCCTCGGCACCAAGAGCCGGTCGGGCGATCAATGGGACATCTGGCAGGCGGTGTATTCGCCCGTCGGACCGGACGGTTATCCGAAACCGATCTGGGACAAACTGACCGGCGAAATTGATCGTTCGGTCGCCGAGTATTGGCGCGAACATTACGATCTGGGCCACATTCTGAAACGCGATTGGGCAACGCTGGGGCCCAAAGTCGCGGGCAAAATTCACATCTATTGCGGCGACATGGACAACTATTACCTGAACAACGCCGTGTATCTGGTCGAAGAGTTTTTGAAGGGCACCACCAATCCGTTTTACGGCGGCGAAGTCGCGTATGGCGACCGCGCCGAACATTGCTGGAACGGCGATCCGACGCTGCCGAATCATCTGTCGCGGTTGCGTTACAACGTGATGTATCTGCCCAAAATCATGAAACGCATCGAAACCACCGCCCCGCCCGGCGCGGATTTGAAAAGCTGGCGGTACTAATTGTTAAGGAGCCTCCATTGACCCCTTGGAAC
Organism: Acidobacteriota bacterium; assembly: GCA_016789605.1. Taxonomy (GTDB): domain Bacteria; phylum Acidobacteriota; class Blastocatellia; order RBC074; family RBC074; genus RBC074. Next base: position 18,476 of record JAEUQO010000040.1, on the reverse strand, counting down.
CAAATTTACGATCCGCTTAATTCCTGGCCGCTTTCGACCGTGGTGGCGGCGTTGCCAGTGTTGACGTTGTTCTTTGTGCTGGTCGTGCTGAAAAAGCGCGTCTGGGTGTCGGCACTCTGCGGCATGTTGATGGCCATCGGACTGGCGCTGCTGGTTTTCAAAATGCCCGCGCCGTTGGTGGCGGCGTCCGCCGCGCACGGCGTCATTTTCGGCATCCTGCGCATTGCGTGGATCATCATCGCTTCGATGTTCCTTTATAACGTCGCGGTCGAAACCGGGCAGTTTCAGGTCATGAAAGATTCGATCGCGTCGCTGTCGTCAGACAAACGATTGCAATTGATTCTGATCGCGTTTTGTTTCGGCGCGTTTTTAGAAGGCACTGGCGGCGGCGGCGCGCCCGTGGCCATCGCCGGATCGTTTTTGATCGGATTGGGTTTTCCGCCTTTTCAAGCCGCCACGTTGTGTCTGGTCGCCAATACCGCGCCGGTGGCCTGGGGCGGTGTGGGAAATCCGATTCGCGTGCTGGCGGGTGTCACCGGTCTGGACGAAATGACGCTGAGCGCAATGACAGGCCGCATCCTGCCGCCGTTATCATTCATTTTGCCGCTCTGGCTGGTGCGCAGCATGGTCGGTTGGCGGCAAACCCGCGAAGTCTGGCCCGCGCTGTTGGTGAGCGGTTTGTCGTTCGCAGGCATGCAGTTTTACTGGTCGAATTACCAGGATAACAGTCTGGTAGACGTCGTGTCGGCGCTGTTTTCCCTGTTGGTGATGGTCGCGTTTTTGAAATTCTGGCGTCCGCGCAATGTGATGCGCGTGGACGAAACCGCCGCAGCCAACCTCCCGCATCATTCGTTTGGCACGATACTCAAAGGCTGGTCGCCCTTCCTGCTCGCTTCGGTGTTTATCTTTATCGCGGGGTATCCGGCGCTCAACAAATATCTGACCTTCGCTTCGTGGAAACAACCGATGCCGCTGTTGCACAACACCGTGTTGAAAGTGCCGCCCGTGGCCCCAACGCCGACGCCAGAAGCCGCCATCGTGGATTGGAATCTGTTGTCGTTGCCGGGCACCGCGATTTTTATCGGCACGATTCTGGCGTCGTTGTGGCTGGGCTTGTCGTTGCGGCGCACGCTGCAAATTCTGGCGCAAACGTTCAAAGAGTTGATTCCGTCGTTGCTGGCCATCAGCTTTATGGTCGGGTTGGCCTATGTCACGCGCTATTCCGGCATGGATACCGTGATGGGATTGAGCCTGACCAAAACCGATCTGCTGTATCCGTTTTTCGGCACGATGCTCGGCTGGCTGGGCGTGGCGTTGACGGGCACTGACGCAGGCTCAAACGCGCTGTTTGGCAATTTGCAGAAAGTCACGGCGGAACAACTGGGCATCAGTCCGGTGCTGATGGCTTCGGCCAATAGCGCAGGCGGCGTGATGGGCAAAATGATTGATGCGCAATCCATCGTCGTCGCCGGTTCGGCCACCCAGCAAATCGGCAATGAAGCCGCGATTTTCAAAGCCGTCTTTTGGCACAGCATCACACTGGCGTCGCTGGTTGGTTTGATCGTGATGCTGTATGCGTTTGTGTTCCAGTGGATCATTCCCCACTAATTCAGCGCTTAGATTGAGATCAGAGATTGGCTACAGTGACACGTACGCACCTGCTACGGCTCTACATTGGGCGTCTGCGTCGAAGCCTACACGTCAAACGGTTTATCAGTTCGCATAGATTTTTGAGGAGTTATCACATGCAAAAGCAGATTTCACGGCGCGCGTTTGTCGCCGCCACGGGCTTGGGAACGATGGGATTGACTTTGTCGCAAAGCGCTGACGCGCAAACCAAAGACTGGTTGCTGTATGTCGGCACCTATACCAACAAAGGCAAAAGCGAAGGCATTTACGTCTATCGCATGAACGCCGCGACCGGCGAACTCAAACTGTCTTCCATCGCCAAAGGCGTCAAAGACCCGGCCTTTCTCGCCATTGATCCCAAACGGAAATTCCTTTACGCCGCCAATGAAACCGGCGACTTCCTGGGCAAAAAAGCGGGCGGCCTGACGGCGTACGCAATTGATCAGAAATCGGGCGCGTTGAAAAAGCTCAACGAAGTCACCACGCCCGGCGTGCCGTGTCACGTGTCAGTCCATCCGTCCGGCAAATTCGTGCTGGCGGCCAATTATGGCGGCGGCAATGTCGTGTTGTATCCGGTCAAAGCGGATGGTTCGTTGGCCGAGGCCAGCGATGTTGCGCAACACACCGGCAAAGGCGCTGATCCGCGCCGCCAGGACGCCCCACACGCCCATTGCATCATTCCAGACGCCGCAGGCAAATATGTCTTCGCCCCTGATCTGGGCCTGGACAAAGTCATGATCTACCGTGTGGACACCGCCTATAAAAAACTCGTGCCCAACGGGTTTGCCGCGACTGCGCCTGCCGCCGGCCCGCGCCATTTCACATTTCACCCGAACGGCAAATTCGCTTACGTCATCAACGAACTGAATTCGACAATGACCGCGTTCAGTTATGACAAAGCCAGCGGCAAGCTGACCGAGTTGCAAACGCTTTCGACGTTGCCAGCGGGATTTAGCGGCACCAGTTATTGTGCCGATGTCCACGTGCATCCGTCAGGCAAATTCCTGTACGGATCAAATCGCGGCCACGACAGCATCGTCATTTTTGCGCTCGACCCGCAAACCGGGAAACTCACGCTGGTCGGCCACCAATCCACCATCGGCAAATGGCCGCGCAATTTCGGCCTCGATCCAGCGGGCAAATTCCTGCTTGTCGCCAATCAAAACACCGACAACGTGGCGACATTCCGCATTGACCCGCAAACCGGCAAGCTGACCCAACAAGGCGGCCTGCTCGAAATTCCCGCGCCGGTTTGTTTGAAATTCATCCCGGCGTTTTCCTAAACGCTTTGGCATTTTTTGTGACGGTACTAGAACAATGACCCAAGTTTCAGAGCTTCACACCACACGCGTCGCAGAAATTCAGGCCGCGTTGCGCCAAGCCGGTCTCGATGGCTGGCTGTTTTGCGACTTTCGTCATAGCGATCCGCTGGCCTGGCGCATTTTGAAACTCGATCTGAATGCGCACGCCACGCGGCGTTGGTTTTATTTCGTGCCCGCCAATGGCGAACCGTCAAAGATCGTTCACGCCATCGAAACCGACAAACTCGACGCGTTGCCGGGCAGCAAAACGATTTACCTGCGCTGGCAGGAATTGCACGCCGCCGTGCAAACCGCCGTCAGCGGAGCCAAACGCATTGCCATGCAATATTCGCCCGGCAATGCCATTCCGTATATCTCGCGCGTGGATGCGGGCACATTCGAACTCGTGCGCAGCTTTGGCGTCGAAATCGTCACCAGCGCCGATCTGGTGCAGGTGTTTGAAGCCGTCTGGACTCCGGCGCAACACGCCACCCACGTCGAAGCCGCCGAAAAGGTGTACCAAATCATTCACGAAGCCTTCGCCGAAATCGGACGCGCCACGCGCGCGGGCGAAGCCATCACCGAATACACCATTCAGCAATTCATCTGGCGTCGGTTTGACGAAGAAGGCATGCACGCCGACCACGCGCCGATTGTGTCGGTCAATGCCAACAGCGCGCGACCACATTACGCGCCGTCAGCCGAGGTGCACTCTCCGATCAACGCCGGAGATTTCGTCTTGCTCGATGTGTGGGCGAAGCTCAAAACGCCGGGTTCGGTCTATGCCGATCTGAGCTGGACGGGGTTTGTCGGTGACACCGTGCCGGACAAATACAATCAGATTTTCGACATCGTTGCCGGAGCACGCGACGCGGCGGTGGCATTCATTCGCGAAAAAGTCGCGACAGGCGTTTCGTTCAAAGGCGCGCAAGTGGATGATGTGTCACGCGCCGTCATCGTCAATGCCGGGTATGGCGACAAGTTCCTCAACCGCACGGGCCATTCCATCGGCGAAGAAGTCCACGGCAACGGCGCCAACATTGACAACCTGGAAACGCCAGACACGCGCACGATCATGCCGCACACCTGCTTTTCGATTGAGCCGGGAATTTACCTGCCGGGGGATTTCGGTTTGCGTTCGGAAATTGACGTGTATGTCGGCGAAGGCGAGGTGTTAATCGCGGGCCAGCCGATTCAAACCGCGATTGTTCCGATTTTGGCGTGATGTCGTTTGTGCGGGGAACGTTTCAGGCAAACGCTCCCCGCTTTTGGTAAATGCGCCGCGTTATGGCAACGCCTTGATGCGAATGTTACGGAATTCCACCAGTGACCCGTGTCCGAGAAATCCGATGTGGCCGGTTTTGTTTTTCAGGCCCGGATGTTTTTTGAGCACGGATTCTTCTTTGACCGTGCTCAAATCGGCGTCGAGGATAATCACGCCGTTCAGCGTCACGCGCATACGACTGCCGTTGGCCATGATCTCTTCTGTGTTCCATTCGCCCGCCGGTTTCAGATAACCCGTCCGCGCCGGAATCACGTCATACACCGAACCGTGATGCTGTTCGGATTTGATCTTGCCTTTGTATTTCTCGTGGCCGTCGTCAAGGATTTGAATCTCCATGCCTTGATACGCCGCATCGCCTTCGAGCGGCGCGCGAACGCCGACGCCGTTGTTTCCGCCCGGTTCGGTTTTGAATTCAAAGCGAAAGACAAAATTGGCGTATTCCTTTTCGGTGAACAGATTGCCGCCGCCTTCCAGCGGACAAACAATCGTGCCGTCTTTGATGACATAGCCGGGGCCGCGCCCTTTGATCAGCTTCCACCCGTTCAACGTTTTCCCGTCAAACAGCGACACAAAGCCTTTTTCATCTGATTTTTCGCCTTTGGTCTGTGCGTTGGTCGTTCCCGCCAACAACGGCAGCACGCCCAGCAACAGCGTAAGCAGAAGTTTCATGGTCAACTCTCCCGATGTTTTTTTGAGATGGAATGGTGCGTGTGAAAGCTGACTATAGCATCCGGCTGAAAAAGATGCGCTCAAATCAGGGCAGGAATTTTTCTTTGCTGGCAGGGGCGCAGAATGACAAAAGGCAATGCGTGCGCAGCGTCTTTTCACGTCACCTAAATCAGAACACGCGACATTGGTACACGATAAAGTCAGGCGCCAATATTCATCGAAATGTTTAAGCGTCGCGTGTTCTGATGACGGCTGTTACGATTTAGATCAGATTTCATTTTGGTGTACGGGTTTTGCCACAGAGGCACAGAGCCACAGAGGTTTCCAAGTCTTTCTCTGAGCCTCCGTGACTCTGTGGCTAATCCGTAAAGCGAATTGAAAACCGATCTAGTTCATTGTCGGGCATTTTCTGCCTGACAATGAACCAGGCAAGCACTTGGCGCGCTTAAGCCGGTTGCGCAAAAGCCGCTTGCATTGCTTCCGGATTGGTCAAGAAGCCCAGATATTGCGCTTTCATCTCAGGCGGCGCGAATTCGATCATCAGGCGATTTTCGATCCAGCATTCCACTAATTCAAAAAAACCACGATCACAGCGCCGCGTCAGCCAGCCTTCGCGCTGGCCAATGCGGAACAGATCGTCAACGCTCACTTGCACCGAAACATACGCATGCGTGGCGACATACGTCGCTTCAGGCAAAGGGTTGGTGTGGAAATCGGCTTCGGGATTGCCCGGATAAAACTCCGTTCCGCAGGGCAAAACTTCGATCATCGAACCGTGCTCGTCGCCCACCAAAACAAACCGGGAGCCTTCCGGAAAATTGGGCGGCGCGGGCACAGCTTGCCCACCCGTGATTTCGGCCAGTACGTCGGCCACGTGTTGCGGATTTTTTGCGTCAATCGAAATGTGATGAATCATGACTCCCTCCAGTTATCCAATTTTGTGACTACTTTCTGTGACTACTGTCTTTTCTCCAAAAGCCTTTCTGGCCCTCCAAGAGCCTTTCTGGCTCTTCACCTATCACTTGCGGATTTCCGTTTGCTAAAGGCTCATCAACGCAAAAAATATTTCGCGCTGACGTTTTTTATCTCCCCTCGCGCTCTACGGAATTCCCCCGGCAGCAGATTGGCGGTACGGGAAAAACGGGAAGGAGTCAGGAAAACGGCGACGCGTCGTCACAGATTTCGCCGTTTTCGCTGTTCGGCGATGTACCGCGCAGCTCGCACGGAAAGCGCGGCGATAGTCAGCGTCGGATTCTTTTCGGAAAAAGTCGTGAAGCTGCTGCCATCCACCACAAACAGGTTTTTGACTTCGTGCGCCTGATTGTGAGTGTTCAGCACAGAGCGTTTCGGATCGTTGCCCATGCGGCAACTGCCGACTTCGTGACTGGCAAAGCCTGCGGGCGTGGCGCTGCTGGGATTGACGTGTTCGGTTTGGCAGGCGTCCAGAATTTCAAACAGCCCTGCGCGCATTTCCTTGAACAGTTTCAGATCGTTTTCGCCCCAGGTGAAATTGACGATGGGAATGGGAATGCCGTGTTTGTCTGTTTTCGCCGGATCAACCGTGATGCGGTTATCAAAACGGTGTTCGCCTTTGCCCCACGCGCCAATGTGAAAGAGCGCCGGTTGTAAATCGCGGACGCGGCGTTTGTATTCCGCGCCGAATCCGTTGACGAATTTGGCGTGCAGCGGCGACAGTTGCGTGCCGTAATTCATCTGCAACCCCCAGCCGCCAACGTAATCTTTTTTGCCTTGCAGGTGGTTGTAACGCGGAATGTAGGCGTGATCGGTGGCGCCGTCTCCGACCCAGGTGTTTTTGCCGACCAAATCTTTCAGGTAGGCCGTGGCGCTGGTATTGATGTGGCCGCTGAAATAGCGCCCGACCATATCGTTCGAGTTGGCCAGACCGTTCGGATATTTTTCGCTTTTGGAATTCAGCAGCAAGCGCGGTGTTTCAACGGCTCCGCAGCCTAGCACGACGACGCGCGCATAAACCTGCTCTTCCTGGCCGGTCAGGCGATTGACGAACGACACGCCCGCCGCCAGACCGTTTTTGTCCACCAGGATTTCCCGCGCCAGCGCGTTGGTTTTCAGTGTCAGTTTGCCGGTCGCCATTGCTTCGGGAATGACTGTGATGTCCGAAGACCACACGGCGCGCACGTCGCACACGTCCATGCAGTGGCCGCAAAAATGACAAGCGCCTCTTCCCTTTCTACTTTTCAGCAAAACGGCCTTGCGCACCGGAATCATCTTGACGCCGAGTTTGGCGATTTTCTTTTGCGCCAGATATTCCGAACAGCGCAAGCGCGGCGCTTCGGCAACGAAATCTCCGTCGGGCAGCACCTCCAGATTTTCGCGCGTGCCGAAAACGTGCATTTCGCGTTCGGCGTGGCTGTAAAACGGCGCAAGCTCTTCGTAGCTGATCGGCCAATCGTCTTCGATGCCGTGCAGCGAGCGTTCGCGAAAATCATCTTTGGCAAACCGCAAGGCCACCGCGTTCCAATGAAACGTCCGGCCTCCCAGCGTGCGAATGCGATCCGCGCCAACGTTCGGGCTGCCGCGAAATTCAATCGCCGAACGAATGTCGTCGGGATACAGCGACGCCTGTTTGAACAAGCCAAAGCCGCGTTTCGGCAACTCATACGGCCAATCGTGAATGTACAAATCTTCCAATCGGCCCCGCCCACCGGCTTCAAGCAACACGGTGTCGGCTCCGGCGGCGGTCAATTCCTTGACCATAAAACCGCCTGCCGCGCCGGAACCTACCACGCACACGTCGTAAATTTTCTTTTTCTGGATTTGCATTGACGCCTTACTTTTGTTGAACAAAAACGTGAACGCCTTTTTTGTTCGAGGTGATGATGTCTGGCCGCTTGTCACCGTTCAGATCGGCGATCGCGAATTGCGTGCCGACGCCGCTGTCGTTGTCAATTTCGTGTTTGACCCAGGAAACCTCTTTGCCCTTGCGCTGCAATTCAAACCAGACGACGACCGCCGGATCGTTGGGATTGATGTCGCCGTTCGGCCCGTGCGCCCAGAAACGTTTGCCGGTGACCAAATCTTTCAGCCCGTCGCCATTGATGTCCACCAGTTCCAGCGCGTGCGATTGCGAAAAGCTGCCGTCAATCGTGCGCGTGACGAAGCTGCCGTCTTTTTGCTGTTGATGCCACCAGATGCCGATCTTGTGCGCGGAACTGGACAGCACGTCGTTTAAGCCGTCGCCGTCCACGTCGTACACATACATTTGCGCCGCTTCGTCGCCGAAGTTTTTCGGGACGAATTTCCAATTGGGCTGACGCGGATCGGCGGGCGCTTCCCAATAGCCGCCGCGAATCAGCACGTCCGGGCGTTTGTCGCCATTGATGTCGCCTACGCCCAGGCCGTGCGAATAGCGAAACACGCCCGCGTCCTTGGATTTGTCTTTCGGGAATTTGTCGCTGATGGTGTGCGCCGTGAATTCAGCGTTCGGGTCTTTGCCCAATTCGTACCAGGCCATTTGCGCGTCATCGAAGGAAAACACCATCACGGGGTCTTTGCCTGCGCCCGCCAGATTGGCCAGCGTGGGGCTTTCGTTGCAGGCGTTGCGGAAAACAACGTGTTCTGCCCAATGCCCGGCTTTCCCTTTCGGGTTTTCCAGCCACAGAACTTTGTGATCAAACGGCAAACCGATGCGAATTTGATCCATCCAGCCGTCCTTGTTCACATCCATCGCGAAGTTGACGAAGCTGTTGCTGTACCCTTTCGCCGCGTCAAATTTGCCCGGCGGAGCGATTTCGTGCAACGTCCAGTTCGGCGCTTCGTACCACAGGTTACCGGCTAGCACATCCGGTTTGCCGTCTTTGTTCACGTCGGCGACGGCCACGCCTTCAGAGCGAAATTCGCGGTCGAGCACAGTCTTTTTGAACGTCACAGTTCGCGGCGGCGCGACATAACCAATCGTCGTCAGACCGTAAACAACGAAAGCGACAACAGCCAGCGCACCGACACCGAGCCGGGCAACATGCTTGGACATGAATTTTCCTCCTGAATGTGGTTGCGTGATGAAAAGACGTCGCGGCTAGCGTAGCCTCAGTTTCGCCTCAGAGTCCAGCGTTTTGCCGCCGCTGCGCTGTGCAGCCGTTTCATTTGTGATAAACTTGCAGCCCACGTAACTACAACCTGACGCTACCAAAGGAGTAATGGGATGATTGACGCCATTGCGGTGCAAGAATTGCGCACCCGCCACGACGATTTGAAACGCCGCGTTGCCGAATTGCGGAGGTTTCTTTGACCCGGATACCAAACGCCAGGAATTAGCCAAGCTCGAAACCCAGATTGCCGCGCCCGAATTCTGGAACGATCAGGAAAAAGCCCAGAAAACCCTGCAGCAACGTGCGCGGCTCGAACGCATGATCGCCACCGCCGAAAACCAGGCGCGTCTGGTGGACGATATCGAAGTTCTTTTTGAATTTGCCGCCGAAGACGACGCTTCCGCCAATGAATTGCGCGAATCGCTCAGCCGGTTGACGGCCACCGTCGAAGAAAGCGAAACGCAAATGTTACTGGGTGGCGAAAACGATGGGCGCAATGCCATCGTCGCCATCAACGCCGGCGCGGGCGGCACAGACGCACAGGATTGGGCGCAAATGCTCTATCGCATGTACATGCGCTGGGCCGAAAAACACGGCTTCAAAATCGAAGAAATTGATTATCAACCGGGCGAAGAAGCTGGCATCAAATCGGCCACCTTCCGCATTGAAGGCGATTATGCATATGGATTTTTGTCGAGCGAAGTCGGCGTGCATCGGTTGGTGCGCATGTCGCCTTTCAACTCCGGGCAAAGTCGCGAAACCAGCTTCGCGTCGGTGTTTGTGACGCCCGAAATTGACGAAGACATCGAAATCGAAGTGCTCGACAAAGACTTGCGCGTTGACACCTACCGTTCGACCGGCGCGGGTGGTCAGCACATCAACACGACCGATTCGGCAGTACGCATCACGCACATTCCGACCGGCATTGTCGTCACGTGTCAAAACCAACGGTCGCAACATCAAAACCGCGATGTGGCCATGCGCGTGCTGAAATCCCGGCTTTATGAATTGGAGCTGGCCAAAAAGCGCGCCGAAACCGACAAGCTGGCCGAATCGAAACGCGACATCTCGTTTGGTTCGCAAATTCGCAACTATGTGCTGCACCCGTACCGACTGGTCAAAGACGTGCGCACCAAATACGAAACCAGCAATGTGGACGCCGTGCTAGATGGCGGGCTGGACGATTTCATCAAGGAATACTTGCTCTCGAAACGAGAGATGACTGCCTCAACGTCGAACTAGAGTTTCAGGGTTCCTAGAGTTTCAAAGAGTGTAGATATGGCTGGTAACAGCAAAACCGCAGCTCCCGCTTCCAACCGCAACAGCGCCCCCGCGCGCAAAGACGGCCCATGGAATGACATCATCGGCCTGATTTTCATCGGCCTGGCGCTGGTGATGACACTGGCCATGCTCAGTTATGACGCCAGCGATCCATCCTGGAGCTACGCCGGACCGAACACTAAAGTACACAACTGGATTGGGCCGATGGGCGCCAAGGCGGCGGATCTGTTGTTTCAAACCTTTGGCTTGGCGGCGTTGATCTGGCCGTTCACGTTTTTTATGAACGGTTACCTGATGTGGAAAGACCCGCAAGCCGAAGGCGGCAAAGGCCCACTGATCGGCATTTTCATTCTGGTTGTGGCGATCACGGGCTTTCTCACGTTGCTGGGCGCTGATCGGCCTGAAGGCTTCCGGCTGGGCGGCTTTATTGGCTGGTGGTTGTTGTATGGCCCGTGGGTTGGGTTGCATCGGTTGCTGGGCACCATCGGCGCGATTGTCGTGCTGCTGATTTTGTTTTTCATCGGACTGCAAATCGGCTTTTCCATTTCGATTGCCCGGTATCTGTTGAACATGTCGGGCGCTTCGTCGCTGATAGACGACCCCAAAGAAGGCTGGCTGAGCTGGTTTTCGAAATGGTTTGACGAACGCGAAGAGCCGCCGCAAAACGCGCGGCCCGACTTGCCCAAACAGCCGCCCAAACCGCGCATTCGTGCACGGTCAACGGGTTCAGGCGCGCTTGATCCGGCGGTCGCCGAGGCGGCGCTTGATGCCTCCGCCCCACAACCAAAAATCCCGCCGCGTCCCGGTCTGGCTGCCAGCCGCAAAGGCAACGGAGCCGCAACACCGCTGCCGCCGGACGAACTCGATCCGCTAGATGACGAAGAATTTAATGCACCAGTGATTGGGCTAAACGATGAATTTGACGAGCTGGACGAGATGGGAAGCTCAGAAGAGCCGACGTTGGTGAAACAAGGTGGAAAAGGAAAATCGGCTGCCAGCCGCAATGCAGCATCTTTAGACGCAACTTCGTCAGCAGGTCCGCTGCCACCGCGTCCAACGCGCCGGTTGCCTGCTAAACCGACGCCCCCGCCTCCGGCGGCAGACGAAGACATCACCGATATCACAGACGAAACCGATGAAAACGGTGCGCCAATTCCGCCACGTTCAATCGAAGAAATGGTCGCGTCTGCGTCGGTCAAACGCCCAGACGCCCCTGAAGAAACGGCCAAACCGCGCGCGACGGCCAAACTCGGCCAGGCTATCAAGAACATTTCGCGCATTGCCGCCGAGTTCAAATTGCCTTCGGCGGATATGCTCACACAGGCTGCGCCGCGCTCTGAATTGGCAGAAACCGAGCTGTTTGAACGCGCCCGTCTGCTGGCGGAAAAGTGTGCGGAGTTCAATGTCTCTGGTCAGGTCAAACAAATCAGTCCTGGCCCGGTTGTCACCACGTTCGAGTTCAAACCCGATCCGGGCGTCAAATACAGCCGCATCACCAACCTGGTGGACGATTTGTGTCTTGGCCTGCGTGCGGAATCCATCCGCATTGATCGCATTCCGGGCAAATCCACGGTCGGCATCGAAGTGCCGAATGAAAAACGCGAAGTCATCCGGCTGCGCGAAATCATCGAGTCAAAGAAATTCCGCGAAGCTGATTCGAAGCTGACGCTTGCCTTGGGCAAAACCATTGACGGATCGAATTACTCTGCGGATCTGGCGCGCATGCCGCACTTGCTGATTGCGGGCGCGACCGGCGCTGGCAAATCCGTTGCGCTCAATGCGATTTTGTTGTCACTGCTTTACAAAGCGACGCCCGACGAAGTGAAGCTGATTCTGATTGATCCCAAACGCGTCGAGCTCGCGCCCTATGCCGACTTGCCGCATTTGTTGACGCCGATTGTGACCGATCCGAAACGCGCCAGCTACGCGTTGAAATGGGCTGTGTCAGAAATGGAAAACCGCTACAAACATCTGGCGGCTTTCGGCGTGCGCAACATTGACCAATACAACAGCGAAGTTGCCGCTGCGGTGGATCGCAATCTCGCCGACGAAAACAATGAATTGCCCAAACCATTGCCGTTCATGGTGGTGATCATTGACGAATTGGCGGACTTGATGATGATCGCGGCTCGCGAAGTCGAAGAAAGCATCACCCGCCTGGCCCAGATGGCGCGCGCCGTCGGCATCCATTTGGTATTGGCAACGCAACGCCCGTCTGTGGACGTCATCACCGGGTTGATCAAAGCGAACTTCCCCTCACGTATTTCCTTCCGCGTTTCGTCCAAAGTGGACTCGCGCACCATCATTGACACCAATGGCGCGGAACAATTGCTCGGCCAGGGCGACATGCTCTTTTTGGGCCCCGGCACGGCACGCCTGATTCGCGTGCACGGCGCGTACGTTGACGAAAAAGAGGTCAAACGCGTTTGCGACTTCATACGGTCACAAGCTTCCCCGACCTACAATGAAAAAGTGGTCATGAATGACAAGGAGTCTGAAGGCTCAGAATTTGGTGATTTTGCCAAAGACGAGAAATATGACGACGCCGTACGCGTAGTCATCCAGCATCAGAAGGCCTCGACCTCACTACTACAGCGCACGCTACGCATTGGCTATGGTCGGGCAGCGTCCATCATTGACATGATGCACCGCGAAGGCGTTGTCGGACCTGAAGATGGCAGCAAACCGCGTCAGGTTCTGGTCAAGCCGGATTTCCTCGAACGGCTCGATCAAATCCGCGAAGAAGAAGATTTTTAGCTCTGGCTGTGGAAAAAACGCGCTCTGCCCCTTGACAAGATTTTGAGGCCGCAGCCGAAAACACCCGTAAACGCTATCTGCTGAAATAACAAGACTTACCAGCTTGTCGAAAAAATGTGCAATCTGCTATAAGTCACCATTTTAGCTAGATTTAAGTCGCTAATTCACAGCTTATCCACAGAGTTTTCCACAGATTCTGTTGAAAACTCTGAAACCCTAAGAACCACCGCGATTTCAGCGAAAAAGGCGCATGAAACTGCAACTCGCATTGGACACCCCGGACTTAACTCGCGAGCTGGATTTGGCTGGCAAGGTGGCTGCGCATGTGGATTTGATCGAAGCCGGCACACCGCTTCTGATCCGCGAAGGCATTCGCGTGGTGCGTGAATTACGCCGTCGCCATCGCGGACGTCCGATTGTCGCCGATATCAAAGTCATTGACGCGGGTGAACCGATTGCAGAGCTGGCATTCGCCGCCGGAGCCACGGTGGTGACCGTGCTCGCATCAGCTTCAGATGATGTGATTGAGCGCGTAGTCAAATCTGCCAAGCGTTACGACGGTCAGGTCATGGCAGATAGTTTGGGCGTCCCCGACATTGCCGAACGCGCGCGTCAGTTGCGTGCGCTTGGCGTGGATTCGCTGTGCATTAACCGACGCGGTGTCAAGCGCGCCAAAACTCGCGAAGAGCGTATCGGAATGATTGAAGAGTTGTTGGAAAAAATGGATTTGCCTGTTTATCTGGCGGGCGGCATTGATGTGCCGGAATTGACGGCTCTGCGTGCGCTCCCTTTGGCAGGTGTGATCGTTGGCGCTGCCATTGCGGAAGCCCCCTCTCCGGTAGAGATCGCCAAAAAGATGCGCACCATCCTGGACACAAAATGATGTTTGCCAGGACTACGGTTTGAGTGAATTGGATAAAGACGCAGTGTGACGAGTCAGAACAGCGGTAGTGGAACGGCTGTGACAGACTCGTCACCCATCGTGGACATTTGTCGCAGGTTCAGTCTCGAATCGTGGACAAATTAACTTGGGCAAGGAAACGTTCGGCGTGGGGAAAACCGGTAGGGCAACTGACGGTTGCGCAACGATTCGGCGGGACAACTAAGCGGCAGGTTCAAGTTGTGTGGCAGATTGCGAAGCAAACTTGTCAGGAATCAGATCGCCAGTGAAAACTTCGATCCCTGCTTTGATCAGGCAAATCACCGGCAAAATGTCCAATGCCACAGCTAAAATCCCTAAAAAATAGCCTTTACGGCGTACGACGTGCGGCAAACTTGCCAGCACAAAGACGTACCCAACAACGGGTAAAACTTTTAGCACCCTCCAAATAATACTCACAGCACCCTGCATTTCTGACACTCCTTAAAACGACGTTTGAGCGGCACTTGGTTGTAAAAGACGATATTCGCTGGGGGCAGCCGAGATCGGCGCTACTCTTAAAGCAATCGAAATGCCATAGACTATCAAGGAGGGGAAATTTTCTTGGCCAGCCACGCGTATTATGTTTGCCTTAAATCTGTGATTGCAGTGTTGATCGGCGAGATGGAGATTTTCTCATCTTGCGACAAACACGGTATACTCGCGCTCTTACAAGCGCGGTTTTGATAACACAGTTGTTCATACAAAAAGGAGAAGCGTCACTATGTTTCGCTTGTTGCCCAAAGAAGACAAATACTTCGATCTGTTTAACCGTCTGTCATCGCATATCACCGAATGCGCAATCTTGCTGCAAAATCTGTTTGCAGATTTCGGTCAGCGCACCGTCTATGCCGACAAGATCAAAGGGATCGAACATCAGTGCGACATCATCACGCACGACATCATAAAAAAGCTCAACCAGACCTTCATCACCCCCATTGACCGCGAAGACATACACGCTTTGGCCAGTGGCTTAGACGATATCGTAGATGCCATCGAATACACGTCGCGCCGCGTGATCCTCTATCGCGTCGAAGAACCCACCGAACACGCCCGCAAGATGACGGACGTGCTGGTGCGCATTGTGTCCAAACTGGAAGAAGGTGTGCGCGCGCTGGAAAATAATTCGGAAGGCGTGTTGCTGGCTTGTGGTGGCATTCATTCGTTGGAAAACGAAGGCGATTCGTATCATCACGAAGCCATTGATGATCTGTTCTCGCACGAGACGAACCCCATCACCATCCTCAAAATGAAAGAGCTGTACGCCAAGATGGAACGCACAATTGATAAGTGCGAAGACGTGTCGAACGTTCTGGAATCCATCGTGCTCAAGAACGCCTAAGAGCGGCAATAAGAGCAGCAATAAGACCAGCAACTGGAGTTTCACCCGGAATCTCATATGAATTCGACGCTTGCGCTCGTTTCCATCATTATTCTCTTAGCCCTGGTTTTTGATTACACAAACGGCTTTCACGACGCTGCCAATTCAATCGCGACCGTGGTTTCGACTCGCGTGTTGTCTCCCGGCAAAGCCGTCCTCTTGGCTGCGTTCTTTAACTTCGCGGCAATTTTCGTCGGATCAAGCGTGGCCAAAACTGTGTACACGGGCTTGGTTGATCTGAAACAAGTAACCTTGTGGGTGGTTTTGGCTGGGTTGATTGGCGCCATCGCCTGGAACTTGCTCACCTGGTATTTCGGATTGCCCACCAGTTCGTCACACGCGCTGGTAGGAGCTTATGCCGGGGCGGCAGTCGCCAAAGGCGGCTTCAGCGTGTTGATCTGGCAGCACTGGCCCAAAGGTTGGGCAGGCACCTTGTCCGCCATTGTAATGTCTCCGCTGTTCGGATTGATCCTGGGCATATCCTTGATGGTGATGGTCTCCTGGATATTCCGCTCGTTTGCGCCCTCTCGTGTTGATCGCGTTTTCCGCTGGGGCCAGTTGTTTTCGGCTTCGCTCTTCAGTTTCTCGCACGGCGGTAATGACGCACAAAAAACCATCGGCATCATCATGGCGGCGTTGGCCTTGGCCGGAAAACACGACCCCGCCGATCCACACATTCCGTTCTGGGTAACTGCGGCAGCCTTTACCGCCATCGGAATGGGAACGATGTCGGGTGGCTGGCGCATCGTCAAAACGATGGGCTCAAAAATCACCAAGCTGAAACCGGTGGGCGGTTTTTGCGCCGAAACCGGTGGCGGATTGACGATCCTGTTGATGACGCATTTGGGCATTCCGGTTTCGACCACACACACCATCACCGGAGCCATTGTCGGTGTCGGCTCAACACAGCGACTGTCCGCAGTTCGCTGGGGCGTTGCAGGCCGCATTGTGTGGGCCTGGGTCATCACAATTCCGGCTGCGGCGGGCATTGCCGCGCTGACTTACGGAATCATGTCAATCTTCCATTAATCCACCGCACCAAACGGCGTTGAAAACAAAGAGGGCGACAAGTTCAAGCTTGTCGCCCTCTTTCTCTATTTCCCGGTTGGTGTGAAACACCTGTGCTGGCTTGCGCTACTTCCCTGCCCGCTCGCGCTGAAGCTGCTCGGTGTAGTTTTTCTCGTAATTAGTGATGTACTTACGATAGCCTTCGGGGTCAATAAATGGATTGACGCCGGGCTTTTCCGCCAGACGCGTGACCTTGGCTTCCATATCGAAAAACGGCGCGTGCGGCCCCAGGAAGATATCGCACGGCAAAGACTTCAGCGTCTGAAATGATTTGGCGTAGGCGTCGGCAACGCCCGGCCACGTAGGGTTATTTACCAGCCGCACGCCGTCATTGATGGACATGCTGCCGACCAACACCACATCGTATTTCTTTCCGTTCTCTTCCACGGTCGTCGTCCAGGTCGTGTTGCCTTCGGTGTGACCGGCGGTGACGTGCGCTTTTAACGCGACGCTGCCAAGCCGGACGACTTCGCCATCCTTGATGATTCTGTCCACCTTGACCGGTTTGTAATTTCCGAGCGGAAAAAAGCCTTTTGCGCCGCCGCTTTCGAGCGTCGCAGCATCCGGCGCGGTGGCAAACACCTGCGCGCCGGTCGCAGCCTTCATATCGGCGTGTCCGGCTACGTGGTCATAGTGCGCGTGACTCGACAGAATGATCCGGATGTATTTCAGCTTGTATCCAAGCGCTTCGATATTGGCGCGCACAATCGGGCCGGATTCTTCCAGCGCGGTATCAATCAGAATGTGACCGCCCGGTGAAGTGATCAGATAACAGGCCAGATTGTTTGTGCCGACATAATAGATGTTGCCCGCAATGCGAAATGGTTTGAAGGGTTTGTTCCAATCCGGCATTCTAGATTGCTGGTTTGGCAATGTCTCTGTCTGTGCCGGCCAGGAAAGGAATGGGACGCTCAGCACAACGGCGCAAAACAAAATCTTATTCCATTTCATACGAGGCTCCTTTGCCGGTACGGCAGCCCGAACCGCACTGTCGTACGAAGTGATTGATCCGTGAAAATAAACCGCGATTGTGCTTACGATACTCCGCTCGCGAAGCAATCTCAAAAGCGTTCAGCCCGCCCCAATCAACCGCCGAGTTGCCGCAAAAAATCTGCTGCCGCAACCTGCCACGACCGCATCGGCGACAGTCCGAGTTCGGCGGAGAGCAAGCAGCGCATCGGTGTGTTGCGCGGACGGCGCGCCAGCCGTTTCGCCGTTGCGTCAGAAATTCCCTCGACCAACGTGCTGGCATCAACATTCAATTGACGGGCCAGCTCCACGGCAAAATCGAAATGCGAACAGCAACCGTCATTCACGACCTGATAGGTTCCGTATCGCCGCAGCGCCAGAATGTCACTGATTCTGGCAACCAGATCAGACACATAGGTCACACTGGCCCACAAATCATTGACGGCGCGCACAGGCTGTTGGGTCACGAGCGAACGCGCTGCGCTGCGGAAAAAATTATCCTTGCCCGGCCCAAACACCCACGAAGTCCGCACCACATAGCTTTTCGGCGCGCCAGCCAATACCGCGCGTTCTCCGGCCAGTTTGGTTTCGCCATACTTGTTGATCGGCAAAGCTTCGTCGTTGGCGGTGTAATACGCCCCCAATTCGCGGTCGCCGTCAAAAACGTAATTCGTGCTCAAATGCATGATCTCGGCATCAATCTCTGCGGCGGCTTCGGCCAGCAACGTTGGCCCGGCGACATTGACGGCTTCGGCCAAGGCAGGATGGGCTTCGCAAACATCCACGCCCAACACGGCGCAGTTGATGATCACATCTGGCCGTTTATCGTTGACGTATGCCCGTACGGTTTCGCGGTCGGTGATGTCGAGCGCTTTGTGCGTTAGCGAAATGATGTGGTGATCAGCGGCAAAAACGCGCGCGAGTTCCTGACCGACAAACCCGCCTGCGCCAGTAATGATGATTTTCATGATTGCGGATGAATGGTTTCGCCTCGTTCCAGCATTTCGATGAATTGCCGGATGCGCTTTTCGCGCGTTTCAGTCTTTTTGGCAGTTTGGAGGCGAAACAGAATTGCGTAACGGTTGCCGCTTTTCAGCGTGGCGAAAAAGGCTTTGGCTTTTGGGTTTTGCTCCAGCGCCGCCTGGAAATC
>JAEUQO010000033.1 GCA_016789605.1 Acidobacteriota bacterium | reverse complement strand
TTGCGCATAAGGTCTCCTATTCCAAATCTGCTTTGGTTTCTGTCTGTGACGCAGCGGGCGATTTCGGCGCCAGCCAGATGATGCGGATATTGGGATCCGCTGTGCGCATTTCGATGCGCAACATTTCCGGCGCTGGCGCGGTCTGTTCGGTTGCTGCGTTGGTATTTAAATCTGTTTCCGTTCCTGCTTCTCCGTTGGCATTGAGTTCGTTAATGCCGTCTGTCAGTAAATTGTTTGTTTCAGCCGGTGGCGGCGGCGCTGAATTGAGTCGAGTGTATTGTTGAGGCGACTCAAGCCGCTGCCGCCCACCACGCAAAGCTGGCGCGTGAGGCGTGCCAGCATCCAAATCTATCGGCCCCGTCAGCCCCGTTGGCACCGCAACTGCGAGTGACGGTGACGGCGCAGGTCGTTGGGAATTGTTGGCCAGTGTGGGGACGGAAGGCTGAGGACGAAACACATTCCACCCAAGCCAGCTCAGCAACAACGCGCCGCAGGTGGCCGTGGCCAACAAAACGGGCGGTTGCCAAAACGACGGCAGTTCTTCTGACCAGCGGGCCAGCCACGCTTTCAAGCTGTTGTCTTGCGCTTCCCAGCGCGCGATGTCTGCGTGTACCGCAGCGCGCAATTCGCTATAAACCTGTTCCTCAAATTGCGGCAGACTGCTGTGTTGTAACCAGGCGAGGCTTTCGCTGTACGCGTTCAGCAATGCCTGACAGTCAGGGCAAAGCACCAGATGGGCGCGCAGGGCGGCGGCGTCAGCTTCGGGCAAATCGCCGCCAGCATACAGTGGCAACAGATTTTCGTATTGTGTGCAGCTCATATGGGGCCTTTCTTACAGCTTGTTCCCTCGTTGTATCCAACGTTCCCGAAACGATTTGATCTTGGCGCGCGCCGCGCAAATTTGTGAGCGTACGGTGGTCGGTGTCGAACCGAGCATGCGTGCGACTTCTTCTGTTGGCAATCCTTCCATATCGCGCAAGACGATGGCGGCGCGCTCTTTTTCGGTCAGCGTCGCCAGCGCGCGATTCACGATCTGGTGTTCCTGGGCGACCTGCGCAGCCTTTTCCGTGTTGTGCGCGCTGGCCGGTTCGCGCAATGTGCCGGCTTCCAGTTCAGCTTCAAAGGATGTGACGTTGCGTCGCCGTTTGCGTGCCAGATCGTGACAAACGTTGACGGCGATGCGATACAGCCAACCGGCAAAATCCTGTGCCGGATCGAATTTGCGCAAATGTTTATAGACGCGCAAAAACGTTTCTTGTGCGGCGTCGCGGGCGTCGTCACGGTTGCCCAGCATGCGCCAACCCAAGGCCAGAATCCGCTGTTGGTGACCAATCATTAATTGATCGAATGCTGCCATGTCGCCCGCCTGTGCGCGCAATACCAAGCGGGTGACGGACGCTGTTTCCCTCGCCGTCTCCGCCGCAGTCATTTTGTCCGCCATCAGCGCGATTTCCATGGGTGAAATAGTTTTGCCATCAGCATTTAGCCGGGCGCCTTTGCTCTCTTTCGTCCTGCTCACCACGTTCTACGGGACATAGCGCTTAAACGTTGAAAAGAATTTTTCGTGGCAGTTTTTCTGGCGCAACGGTCAGAATCGTAGGGGGAGGCTGGGCAAGGCCGAGGAACATGAAAAGGGCAAAACAACAGCTACAAGCTGCTGTTTTGCCCTTGGTGTGTAGGTGAGTTGTGTTTGTGGCTAGCGAATGGAAAGCGTCAATTCACGCGCCCAGACGTCTACCAATTGTTGAACGACGGGGTGATTGCCAAAGACGAAACTGTCTTTGGCATTGGTCCGACGGGGAAGCGCAGTAAAGCGAAACACGGCGATGCGACGCGTTCCGGCACGAAGCTCCTGACCGGCGGGCAAGGCGAGCGTCAGGCCGACAAGCCCTTGCGCCGTTTGCGCCGTATTCAAAAAGACCGTGGCCTGGCTGGCGTCGTCGCCCTGGCCTGCGCCAACGAAACGCCAGATCGAAGGATCAAACGACAAACTGCCGCCCCAGGCGTTTTCGCCGCCTTGGGCATCGAGTTCGACGGTGACCAGAATTTGCCGTCCGCCCGCGAGTGATTCTTTGGTCAGACGGATTGCTCGCGCATCGGCAGAAGCCGCCTGTGCGGCGCGCCGTCTGGCGCTGGTCGCATTGCCCACGACGAAACTGACCGGCGCTGTCGGTCCTGCGGCCAAAACGACGGCATCCAGCCCTGACGCGTAACGTCCTGCTTGTGACCAATCCGCGACAGACAAGCGCCCATCGCCCGCACTGCTGCGCGGTGCGCAATCGGCGCGCTGAAATTCGCCGCCGGTGTCTGGCGTATCCAGGCCAGAAGCGAAACGGCCCAACTGCACCCAATCGCTCACGGTCACGGTTCCATTTCCATCCGGTCGTCCGGCGACATCAGCTTCAAAGCGGCCTTGCGTAATGGTCACCGCCAGTGAGTTTGACGCTCCGCCGCCCGGCGCGGGATTGGTTACCGTGACATTCGCCGTGCCTGCGTTGGCGAGGTCTGTGTCGGAAATGGCCGCCGTCAATTGCGTTGCGCTGACAAACGTCGTTGGGCGCGTTTGTCCGTTCCAAAGCACGGTTGCGCCGTTGAGGAAGCCGGTTCCGTTGACTGTCAGGGTAAAGGCTGCGCCGCCAACCGAGGCCGCATTGGGCGAAAGGTTGGTCAGTTGCGGGACCGGATTGCCAAGCGTAATGGTCAATGCGGCTGTGTTGTTGGCATTGTTGCTGTCGGCGGGAGCGCTGACACGCGCCGTATTTTGCACGGTTGCTCCCGTCGTCAGATCGTCACGCACCGTCACGCCCAGGGTGACTGTCGCTGTGGCATTGGCAGCCAATTCGGCAAAGCTGGCAGAACGATTGTTGCCGCTTCCACCGCACACCCCGCCGTCGCTGGTTTGACAGGCGGTGACCGTCAGCTCGGCTGGCAATTGATCCGTCACGCTGACCTGATATGCCGTGGCCGGGCCGTTGTTTTTGACGGTCAGTGTGATGGTGGCCGTTCCACCCGGGCTCGGCTGTGTTGGCGCGACCGTTTGCGCCAGCTCCAGGTCGGCAGCATTGCTGGCGTCGGTCAATTTGACGATGAAGGCGTCTTCGTTTGTGCTGCCGCCAAATGTGCTTTGGTAGGCATTGGTCGTCACGGGAAAATTCAGCGACACGGTGCTGCCCACGACATAGGTATTGAGTGCGGCATCTGTTGCGATGTTGACGCCGGTTTCAGAAATCCCGCCGCCGAAATAGGTCGAAAACAAGAGCGAATCTGTGCCGGTCAATTTCGGATTCAGTCGGAAGATCACCGCGTCGTCTATGCCGTTCAGGTTGCTGAGCAGGGCATTTTTGAGCGGAAAGCCGACGGAGTTGGTCTGGCCAGTGACGTGCACGGTGCCGGCCAAATCAACGGCAATGCTGTTGACGAATTCGTCGCGCGTGCCGCCGAAATAGGTTGAATAGAGCAATGCGCCCGCGCCTGCCACCGAGGGATTCAATTTGACGATGAATCCGTCAGACGTGCCGTTGCGGTTGCTTTGAAACGCGCCCAGCGTGGGAAAGATGCTGGAAAACGTCCAACCACCCAGATAGACGTTGCCCGCCTTGTCTATGGCAAAACCGAGCATTCCTTCGAAATCATTGCCGCCGAAAAACGTGGAATAGACCAACTGGGCCGAACCTGTTGCGGTGGGGTTCAGTTTGGTGATGAAAGCGTCCGTTGGTGAACGCCCGCCCGTATTTTTGCTGCTTTGGTAAGCGGTCGGCGTGACCGGGAAGTTGCCGGAAAAGGTGAATCCACCGAGGAAGATGATGCCCGCGCCATCCACGGCAATGTTGCCCGGGTAATCGGATTGTCCGCCGCCCAGATACGTCGAATAGCGCAATTGCGCTGCGCCTTGCGCGGACGGATCCAACTGCGCGACGAAACAATCTACTTCGCCTGATAGATTGGTTTGCAATGCGCCGCTGGTCGTGGGCAGATTGGTCGAAAGCGTGCCGCCCACCAGCGAAATCACGCCTGCGTCATTCACCGCTATGCCGTAACACTCATCGCCGAAATTGCCGCCCAGATAGGACGAATAGAGCAATTGCGCCGATCCCGTCGCGCTGAAATCAAACTTGGTCACGAAGGCGTCATATTGACCGCGATTGTTGGTCTGGTAGGCATTGACAGTGGGAAAGTCTGTCGAATTGGTTGCGCCAACCAGGTAGACCTTGCCGCTGTTGTCTATGGTCAGACTGCGTGCGTTGTCTTCATTGCCGCCGCCCAGAAAGGTCGAAGACAAAAACGAGGCCGGGCCTGACGCCGTCGGATCAAAGCGGCTGATGTAAATGTCAGACGGGCCGCCGCGATAATTGTTCTGATACGGATTTTTAATGGGGAAACCAACGGATGTGGTGACGCCCGCGACGATGATTTTGCCGGTGGCATCCACGGCGATCGTGTCGCCGGTTTCGCGGCCCGCTGTGCCCAGATAGCTGGCGTAATTCAGTTCCGGATCGATCACCAAAGGCAGCGTTGTGTCATACGCGCCCAGCGAAAACCCCACCGTGTATGCCGCATCTGCAGGTTGGCCGTGCTGAGCGTTCGTTTCGCCGAGCAAGACGTATTGCCCGGCAATTGTGCGGCGAATGCCATCCACTTCTTGGTACACAACCGGACGCGGTTGACGCAATTCACCTGCGGGCAGGCGCAAGACCAGATCTCCGTTTTCGGCCAGCGCGATTGTTTCTGCGCCGCTGAATTGCAACACGATCTGGCGCGGATCGGCTCCCGGCGCAACCAAAAAGTCATATTCCAGCCGCTGTTCTTTGCCGTAATACGCGACATCAATGCCAGGATAGATTTCGCGATAGAGCACGCGCGCGAAATGCTGTGCGGTGATGCCAGCCGCGCCCGCACGGGCTTGGGTGAAATACTGACTTTGGCTGCGCAACGGTTCCTGTTCGGTAATTTGCCGGGCCGGTTGCGCGCCGACCAGATTCAGGCGCAACACCGAGCTTGTGGTTGGCGCGTTCGGTTCGATCAAGCCGTGTTTTTCTGACAGCGCTTGTTGGTAACGGCTGTCCATGAGTTTGCCTGAACGAACGCCGGACTGCATTTGCAATACGGCTTCATCTGCGGTCAGAAACAAGGTATAGCCCGGCCCGCGTGCCAGAAATTTCACCGCCGCATCGGTTTGCCCCTGATTCTTTTCAAACCGCAGCAAGCTTTGTCCGATACGTTCAAGCTGAGCGGCAGACACTGTTGTCGTTGGAAACGAGCAGGGCACTAACGCAGCAGACGACGCTGCCCAACATAAGAAAAACAGTACAGCGAGGCGAAAGGTCAGCCCAGCGGCAGACTTTAGTGAGGCGTGTGAGAGTTTCATATTCTGATCCTTTCCAGCGCTGCCGACTCTGGCAACCAGTCGCAACGCGTCGCACAAGGTGACCAAACAGGGATTGAGGTTGTGTGATGACGGCTTGATTCGTCTGAAGGTTTGGTTACGGGAAAAACGACCGCTGATCCGTAACCACGCTCCTTATACCTGAAACGGGCGAAATTTGCATCGTCCGGGGCACAAGAAAAAATGCGCCGCGCTTCATTGCGCCGAATTAGATCATTTTTCAATTCGCTTTACGGATTGGCCACAGAGCCACGGAGGCTCAGAGAAATACTTAGAAACCTCTGTGGCTCTGTGCCTCTGTGGCAAAACCCGTACGCCAAAAGGAAATCTGATCTAGTTGGTTGCCAGAAGTAAAAA